>JAJTBM010000128.1 GCA_021286885.1 Rhodocyclales bacterium | reverse complement strand
CGAGCGCCTCGCCGCGATGGGCGAGATGGTGGCCGGGCTGGCCCACCAGCTGCGTACTCCGCTGGCGGCGGCGCTGCTCTATACGGCCAATCTGACCGGGGGTGAGCTGCCCGCCCCGGATTGCCAGCGCATTGCGACCCGGGCCCTGGAGCGCCTGCGCCATCTGGAAAAACTGATTGCCGACATGTTGCTGTTCGCCCGGGGAGAGTCCCTGGGGCGGGAGTCTTTTGAAGTGTGCGAACTGGTGGCCGACCTGGCCCTCACCCTGGAGCCGGTGGCCCGGGATCGGGGGCTGGTATTCCGGGCCGAATGCGCGTGCGCCCAGGCCCGGTTGATGGGCGATCGTAAGGCCATTGCCGGTGCCCTGACCAATCTTCTGGAGAACGCAGTGCAAGCCTGCGCCCCCGGGGGCGAGGTGGGTTTGGTGGTGGGCCAGGCGGGCCGTATGGCCTGCTTTCAGGTGCGGGACACGGGGCGCGGCATCGACCCCGCCCTTCAGTCCCGCCTGTTTGAGCCGTTCTTTACTACCCGGGCCGATGGCACCGGACTGGGCCTCGCGATTGCGCGGGGCGTGGCCAGGGCCCATGGCGGCGATATCGCCATCGAGTCCGAACCCGGCAAGGGAACCCTATGTACCCTGACCCTGGCCATGGGGGCCTGAGTCCGCGCTGAATACGAGTTAATGTGAGATGAACCATGCCTGAAGCCCTCAACATCCTGGTGGTTGAAGATGACGCACCCTTGCGGGATGCGGTGTGCCTGACCCTGGAAATGTCGGGGTATGGAGCGATGGGGGTCGGGAGTGGCGTCGAGGCCTTGGCCGAAGTGGATCGGCGGCCCTACAGCCTGGTGATCTCTGATCTCAAGATGCAGCCCATGGACGGCCTGGAGCTGTTGGCCGCCCTGCGCCACAAACTACCCTACCTGCCGGTGCTGCTCATGACCGCTTACGGCGATGTGGAAAAGGCCGTGGATGCGATGCGCGGCGGTGCCTGCGATTTTCTGATGAAGCCCTTCGAACCGGCGGTGCTGCTCGACCATGTACGGCGCTGCGCCCAGGCCCAGCGCGACGAGGGCATGGTGGCGGTGGATGCCCACACCCGCAAGCTGCTGGCCCTGGCCGATAAGGTGGCCGAAACCGATGCAACGGTCTTGCTGACCGGTGAGTCCGGCACCGGCAAGGAAGTGTTTGCCCGCTATCTGCATGAGCATTCACCCCGATGCGATGGCCCGTTTGTGGCCATCAACTGCGCGGCCATTCCCGACAGCCTGCTGGAGGCCACCTTGTTTGGCTACGAGAAGGGCGCCTTCACGGGGGCCACTGCGGCCCAGCCGGGCAAGTTTGAGCAGGCGGAAGGTGGCACCCTGCTGCTGGATGAAATCTCCGAAATGCCCCTGGGCCTTCAGGCCAAGCTGCTGCGTGTGCTGCAAGAGCGGGAGGTGGAGCGGGTGGGGGGCAAGAAGGCGATTCCGTTGGACATCCGGGTGCTCGCCACCACCAATCGGGACATGAGCAAAGAGGTAGTGGCCGGGCGTTTCCGGGAGGATCTGTTTTACCGGCTGAATGTGTTCCCGCTGCCGATTCCCTCGTTGCGGGAACGGCTGGGTGACATCGTGCCCCTGGCCCGCCACTTTGCTTTCATCCATGGTGCCCGCCTGCGCCGTATGGCGCGGCTTTCGGCGGAGGCCGAGGCGCTGCTGGTGACCTACCACTGGCCCGGCAATGTGCGCGAACTGGAAAACACCATCCAGCGGGCGCTGATCCTGAGCGGGGGCGATGCGGTTTCGGCTGAAACCATTGGCCTGTGCCTGCCCCACTGGAACGGAGAGCCCCTGCGTTGTGCGGTGGCGGCAAATGGCAGTATTTTGCCGGCAGGTGTTGCCGTGGGGGCGGCAAAGATTGCCGCTGAGGGGCCTGATGCCCAGCGGCCCGCCAGCATGAAGGATCTGGAGCGGGAGCACATCCTGCAAGTGCTCCGGGAAGTGGGGGGCTCCCGCAAGCGGGCGGTGGAGCGGCTTGGAATCTCGGAACGTACCTTGCGCTACAAGCTCCAGCAGTATCGCCAGGAAGGCCTGTTCTACGATTGAGCCCCGCCTGCGTAGGGCCGATGAAGCTGGCACATGGTTTGCTGAGCATCCGTGACAGAAGGGAGTCACACGACGATGGATACCCGTGGAATTGATCAGATGCTGTCCGAGCTGCGCGCCACTTCAGGCCTCGCTGCCGGCAAGCCTGCCGCTGCTGCGAGCACAGCAGAGACCGATTTTGGCCAAGTACTCAAGACGGCCATTGATGAAGTCAGTTCGGCCCAGATGCAGGCCCGGGAAATGGCCCAGAACTTTGCTTCGGGCGATAGCAACGTGAATCTGGCCGATGTGATGGTGAATCTGCAAAAGGCCAGCCTATCCTTTCAACAGATGGTGCAGGTACGCAACAAGCTGGTGACTGCCTACCAAGACATCATGAATATGTCGGTCTGAGCGCCCGGGTGTTTGCTCGGTGCTAGCGCAACGCCGCCTTGTGCGGCGTTTGCGTTTTTGGCGGGGTGGGTGTCAAGCCATCCGAGCATGTCATGCAAGCAAAATAAAAGGCCCCTGGGGGGCCTCAGATTGCTGACAAAGCAAAAATCACAAATATAACTCACTGATTTTATTGCCTTGGAAATCCCGTTTTTTCAAAAAAAATAGGGGTTTTTCAACAGTCTGAGGCCCCTGGGGGGCCTTTTATGCTTGGGGCGAGGGGGCTGTCAGCCGAGTCGTTCGCGTTTGTTGCGTTCCCGTTCCACCTTGAAAATGTAGCGCTGGATACTGGCCGCCATACTGCTTGAAAGCGTTACGAACTGGCAGCCTGCACGTAGACTGGGGTGGCCCTGTTGCGCCAGGGGGCGCAGGTTGCGCACCTGGAGGGCTGCAGAGATGGGGCCCGTATCGGGCAGCATCACCCGGCAGTCGGGCAGTTCCATTTCTGGTTCGAGGTGCGGGGCATTGGGGGGTACGACAAAGGCCAGGCCGCCGCCGCTGATGTCCAGCACATCGGCCTTGAGGGAGGTGATGCGCCCCTTCTCCTGCACAGGAATCAGGCAGGCCAGCCCATGGGAGGGGGGCGCACTGAGGCGATAGTGTTCCCGACGCTGGAGACGGAGCAGTAACTGGGGCAGGGGCGAACGCAGGGCCTGGAGGCCTTCGTGGGTGATCTGCTCCAGGTCTTGCAGCGCAAACTGGATCTTGATCTGATCGAGCTGAGTCGCGCAGATCAGGCGGGCGGCTTCCTGGGCGCGCTGATTGAGTCGCTCGTCAGAGGCGGCATCCAGAATCAGATGGCGTTCGTCGGAGGAGATGCCGAGCACTGCGCTCAGAAACGAATCCGGCCCCTGATCGAGGAAGGTGCTCAGCATGGCCCGGCGCTGAATCAGGGTGCGCAGGTTGTAGAGGATGTCCGCTTTTTCTTTCAGCAGATAGCGGGCGAACTGCTCTTCTTGCAGAAGTTCGAACTGGATCGGCATGGCTGGGTCACTTCAAGCAGGACTTAAAAGCGGGTTGCCGTATTTACAGCAAGCCCCGTGCCTGCCATGCCGTTCTGGTTGAAGCGGTGTGGGCTTAGCGGGTGGCTTCGCGTTCGATCTCTTCGAGGCTGGTGTGGCGCACATCGCGGCCCTTGACCATGAACACCACGTACTCGGCGATGTTCTTGGCGTGGTCGCCGATCCGCTCCAGAGACTTGGCCACGAACATCAGCTCGATGGATTGGGAGATGGTGCGCGGATCTTCGATCATGTAGGTAATCAGCTGGCGCATGATGCCCTTGAACTCGGCATCCACTTCCTTATCCTGGCGTACCACCTGGGCAGCGGCAATGGTGTCCAGCCGGGCGTAGCCATCCAGCGCCATGCGCAGCATGTCCACCACCGCATCGGCCAGGTGGCTCAGGCGGATCTGGGGCATGAAGGGCGAGGTGCTGGTGTGGAGCTGCTTGGCGGTCTTGGCAATCTTCTTGGCCTCGTCGCCGATCCGCTCCAGATCGGTGATGGTTTTCTGGACGGTGTTGATCATGCGCAGGTCGATGGCGGCCGGCTGGCGCTTGGCAATGACCTGGTTGCAGATCTGGTCCAGCTCGATCTCCATTTCATTGATCCGGCTATCGTTTTCAATGACTTGGTCGATCAGCAGCAGATCGCCTTCCGACAGCCCTTCCATGGCCTTCACGATCTGAAGTTCTGCCATGCCCCCCATCTGCAGGACACGGGTACGGATTCCTTCCAGTTCGGCTTCAAACATCTTGGAAGTGTGTTCGCTCATGGCTTTGATCCTTGGAGTGGGGGGGGGCTGGTGGAGGCGGGAAAGGGCTGAAAGGCTAGCAGCGTATGATGACGCTGCTGTTAAGCGCGTTGATGGGTTTCCACCCCGGTGGGGGTGGCGAGCAGCAGTACGTCGGCGCCGCGCTTGGCAAACAGACCGTTGGTGACCACGCCGACGATGCCGTCGATGCGGGTTTCCAGGGCCACCGGATCGGCGATCTGCAGGCCGTGCACATCCAGGATCAGGTTGCCGTTGTCGGTCACAAAGCCTTCCCGCAGCACCGGGCGCCCGCCCAGGGCGGCCAGCTCGCGGGCCACCTGGGCGCGGGCCATGGGGATGACTTCAACCGGCAGCGGGAAGCGGCCCAGTTGGGCGACCTTCTTGCTGGCGTCGCAGATGCAGACGAACTGACGCGCCACGGCGGCCACGATCTTTTCCCGGGTCTGGGCGCCGCCGCCGCCCTTGATCATGGCGAGGGAGGCGTCGATCTCGTCGGCCCCATCCACGTATACGGGCAGTTCTTGGATGTCGTTCAGATCGAACAGCTTGATCCCGTGGCCGGCCAGACGGCGGGCGGAGGCTTCGGAAGAGGGCACGGCGCCCAGGATGCGATCCTTCATGGTGGCCAGGCCGTCGATGAAGAAATTGGCGGTGGAGCCGGTGCCCACGCCGATGATGGCGCCTTCCACCACGTATTCGAGGGCTTTCAGGGCGACCTGTTGCTTGAGTTCGTCTTGGGTCATGGTTTGAGTCTTGTTCTGTTGTAGGTTGGGGAGGAGCGTAAGGGCGCCATTTTACAGCCCCTTACACACCTGACCGAAGCCTGTTCAGCGCGCCACCGGGCGGGCCGGGTCGGCGCACCACTCGCTCCAGGAGCCCGGATAGAGGCGGGAGCCTGAAAGTCCGGCCACTTCCATGGCCAGCATGTTGTGGCAGGCCGTCACGCCGGAGCCGCATTGGTGGATCACCCGATGGGCGTCGCCCCCCTTGATGAGGGCGCCAAACTCTTCTTGCAGCACACTGGCCTGCTTGAAGTGCCCGTCGGGCGTCAGGTTGTCTTTGAAGAAGCGGTTGAGGGCGCCGGGGATGTGGCCGCCCACCGGATCCAGGGTTTCATTTTCGCCCCGGAAGCGGTCGGGGGCCCGGGCGTCGATGAGCTGCATCTCGGCGCTGTTCAGGTGCGCGGCCACGTAGTCGGCATCCACCCGCAGGCCGTCGTGCAGCTGAAGGGGGCAGAGCACCGGTTCGGGGATGGGCGCTTCGGTTTCCAGCCCGTGGCCGGCGGCCAGCCAGGCCTGGAGCCCCCCGTCCAGCACGGCCACCTGGAGGTGACCGACCCAGCGCAGCATCCACCACAGGCGCGCCGCCATCATCCCGCCCACATCATCATAGGCCACCACCTGGGTGCCCTGGCCGATGCCCAGTTCGCCCAGGCGTTGGGCAAAAACTTCCGGAGGCGGCAAAGGGTGCCGTCCATTCTTGCCGGTCTTGGGGGCGGACAGATCCTGGTCCAGATCCATGAACAGGGCGCCGGGAATGTGGCCGGCAGCATGGGCGGCCCGGCCAGCGGTGGGGTCGCGCAGGTCGAAGCGGCAATCAACAATACGCAGCCCGGCCCGGTCGCGTCGGGCAAGTTCGGGGACGGTAATCAGGGTCGAGTAGGGAATGGGCACGGGGACTCCTCAGGGCAGAAAAGCATCACGAATCGCACAGGATGGGCGCCGGGCGCCCGAGCGGCACCATACCCCGCCCCGTCGGGGCTGCGGGGGATGATTTTGTGAGGATTTTCTACTCAGCCGGGGTGTTGCTCTCGGCGTCAGCCTCTGCATCGGCGCCGAGCCAGGACTGGGCCTCGTCCACATCACGGAACACCGCCACGTCCGCATCCAGGAATGCCTGGGAAAGCCAGGCGCTCCAGCTGATCCACTGGTCATCGGTCACGATGGCGATGCGCGCAAAATCGTGGGGATGGCTGCGGGCAAAGCGGATTTCTTCGAGCACCGTATCCACCGTTACGCCCATCATGGTGCGCAGATCGAAGAGCAGGTTCACCGGCCCTTCAAAGCGCACCTGGTGGTTGACCACCTGTTCGAACTCCTTGAAGTCGGCGAGGGTGAATTCGCCAAAAACGGTGACATTGACCTGGGTCGCGGTGTTATCGATGGTGATCATCGCCTGCCTTCCTTTCCGGGGCTGTATGGACAACGCCAGTGTAGCCCCGGGCGCAGGGCGCTTCAATCGGAGTCCGCAGGGGGCGTGGGTTTACGGGCAGCAAGGGATACCAGAATCCCACTCCCGATGATGATGGCAATGGCGGCCACTGCGCCGGGCGCCAGGTGCTCCTGCCACAGCAGCACCCCGAACAGGCTGGAGAACACCACCGTGGTGTAGGCCAGATTGGCGGCTACGATGGTCTTGCCGTAGCGGTAGGCGCGGGTCATGGCCAGCTGGGCCAAGCCCCCGAAGCCGCCCACGCCCAGCAGGATCAGCAGGCCATGGGCGTCCGGCAGATGCAGGGGGCCATTCAGCATGCCCCAGGGCAGGCCGAACAGGGCGGTGACCAGGGAAAACCACAGCACGGTGCGCACTTCGGTTTCGCCCAGTCGCCCCAGCTCACGCACGTTCACATAGGCGATGCTGGAGATCAGCCCCGAGCCCATGCCCACCATCGCCCCAAACCACTGATTGGCTTCCAGGGTGGGCTTGAGCAGCAGCACGATGCCGCAAAAGCCCAGCGCCACGGCGCCAAACAGCCCCTTGCCCACAGGCTCTTTGTACCAGAGCGCAAGCAGCATCGCGACGAACAGGGGTGAGGTGTAGCTGAGGGTGACGGCCGTGGCCAGGGGCAGGTGGCCGATGGCGTAGAAGTAGCACATCAGCGCGATGGTGCCCGAGACGCCCCGGGTGAGCTGGGTGCGCCAGTGGGGCGTACGCCAGCTCACCTGCTGGAGACGGATGAGGACAAGCATCATCAGGAAGCCGATGAAGCCCCGGTAGAACACCAGTTCTCCGGTTGAAAACAGGGTGGAGCCGAGTTTCACGCAGACACCCATGCAGGCGAACAGGAAACTGGCAGCAATCATCCACAAGGCGGCCATGGTGTGCAGGCTGTGTGCGGTGCAGCAGAGTCAAACCGGCATTGTAGGGGGTGGGGCGCCAAAATAAAAAAAGCCCCTGCAAGTCAGGCTTGCAGGGGCTCAAATTCAACCAGGCGTGCCGGTGAGGGATACCGGCAGGTCGGGTCAGAAGCTTAGTGGAACTGCTCTTCTTCGGTGGAGCCGGTCAGGGCCTTCACGGAGGAGGAGCCGCCTTGGATCACGGTGGTCACTTCGTCGAAGTAGCCGGTACCCACTTCCTGTTGGTGGGACACGAAGGTGTAGCCTTGTTCGCGAGCGGCGAATTCGGGCTCTTGCACCATTTCAACGTAGTGCTTCATGCCTTCGCCGCGAGCGTAAGCGTGGGCGAACTTGAAGGTGTTGTACCAGTTGACGTGGATACCAGCCAGGGTGATGAA
>JAJTBM010000127.1 GCA_021286885.1 Rhodocyclales bacterium | reverse complement strand
GAGACGGCGACCACCGAGAGCAGCATCAGCCCGGTGACGGCAAACCAGAAGCCATAGCCGGACGGGTCGCCCTTGAGCACCGCGCCCCAGAACAAAAACAGGGGCTGATGCAGCAGATAGAGGGTGAAGGTATAACCGGCCACGAAACGCACGGGTTTTTCGATCCGGCACAGGGCCGCGCCGTGGGCCGAGAGCACCTTGTTCATGCTCGCAAAGTTGAAGAACACCAGCACCCCGAGCAGGTAATCGCCGATGAAGAACTTGGCGAAGGTGAGCTGCTTGTGGGCCTCGGCCCCGATGATGCCCTTGAGCCAGTTGCCGCATAGTTCGCTGACCCCGTAGGCGTGGAACAGCACGATGCCCAGCACCGAGCCCAGCGCCACCACCCACGACAGCCCCAGGGACCAGCGCTGGGGGCCCTGCCAGCGGTAGAGCAGCACGCCGGCTGCCCACAGGGGCGCCAGCAGCAGAAACTTGGGCCCCGCCACCAGCCCCACCAGCCCGGCCCACAGCCAGCCCCGCCGGGGGAAGAAAGCCACCAGCGCAAAGCACACGTAGTACCACCATTCAAAGCAGATGGACCAGAAAGGCACGTTGGAGAAGCTGGTGATGGACACGAACCACAGCTCGTTGAGCAGGAACAGGCTGGAGAGGCTGCGCACCAGAAGCTGATCGAAGGGATAGCCCGCATACACCTCGGGGCTGGCCATGCGGCCCAGGGCATCCAGCCCCAGGGTGAGCAGGATGGCCGGTACCGTGACCGAGAACACCCGGGAAATCCGGCTCGCCGCGTATTCGTTGAGATTCGTCTCCCGGGTCGCACTCACATAGGCAATCACAAAGCCCGAGAGCACGAAGAACACGATCACCGAGCTATGGCCATAATGGCTGGCGGGCAGGAGCTCCGTGCTCAGAAAGCGCACCACGTCCAGATACACCGAAAAGGCTCGATTCATCACAGATCCCAAAAAAACAGGGGCACCGGGCGAGGCCGGGCCTTCAACCCGCCACCCGGCGCCATAGTTGCTCGGCGTGGCGCCACAGGGTGGCCCCCAGGGGCGCCTGGGGCAGCGGGCACGCCACCGCATCCGGCGCCAGGGTGGGCGTCCGATCCAGGGTTTCGACCTGATAGAGTTCCGGGTGGGCGGCCAGATAGGCGCACAGGGCCTCAAACCGGCGCACCACCACCCGATCTGGGGTGGGGCGCTGCTGGCGCAGCATCTCAAAATTGTGCGAAAGCACCATGAAATGCTGGGCCCCGCTCCGGTGGGCATCCTCCAGCGCGGCACGCATCTCGGCAAAGCTGCACGAGCCCACCTGGGCGGGGCGCAGCCGGCCCGTGCCATCCCGAAACACGGTCATGGGCAGCTCGGTGATGGGGCCGATCTGCTGGGGCCGGGTGAAATCCAGCTGGCCGCGCAGATCCTTGCCGCTGTCCGGGTGGATCTCGTTAAGGCTGCTATCGCAGGGAATGCCGCAGGCCGCCAGGGCCGCCAGGGTGTCGCGGTTGCAGGCGAAGCTGCCGGTACGAAATGCGTTGACCCGCCCCGCGCCCGCCTGGGCGAGCAGATCCAGCCCGAGGCGGATCAGGATTTCCTGCTCCTCCCGGGTGTAATACGACAGATGCTGGCGCTTCACCTGCGCCCCGGGAAACGGCAGGGGCGTCAGCTCGTCGGCCCATTCCGGGTGCAGGTGGAGTTCTACATCATGCCCGCCCAGCAGATCCACGATGGTCTTGAGGTGGGCCACCCCAAACCGGGCAGCGAACAGGGGTTCCACAAAGAACACCCCCTTCAGCCCGTGGCGGTTCAGGATTTCAAGGGTGCCGGGGAGCGCGTAGCCATGTGCGCGGGAATCCCCATACACATAGCGCTCGAAGGCCGCCGGAAAGCGCCCGTCCAGGTCTTCCCAGCCATTGCACCAGATTTCCACATCGAAGCTGAGATAAACCTTCAGCGGCGCACGCATGGGCTGCCCTCCCGGCGCAGTTCGGCCACCAGATTGACCACTGCCGAGTGGATGATGGGGAAATACGCATCGGTGTGCAGATGCGGATCATGGATGTGGATGCGGTGGGGGCGCGCCCAGTGGCCGAGCAGCAGAATGGCCTCGGCGGGAATCCCCCGCTGCACCAGCTGATGGGCGTGGCGGGCCTCCATCACCAGCAGCAGGTCGCCGGGCTGGTAGGCGTAATCGGTGAAATCGGTGGCCCGGTGCTCTTCCAGGCTCAGACCAAAGCGCGGCGCGGTGCTGCGCGCCTTTTCAAAGGCCGGGGCGCCCGTGGTGGTCGACAAGCCAATGGACGCCACCCGGCAGCCCAGCCCTTCGGCCACCCCATGCCCAAACGCGCTGCGGTTGATGTTGCCCAAACACACGAACACCAGGCGCTGCACCTGGGCGGGACGCAGCTGCAGGAAGGGCTCCAGCCGACCCAGGAGAAACTCCAGCTCCCCCAGCATCAAGCGCACGAAGCCCCGGAAGGTGCCGTAATTCACGTCAATCAGCGCGCCGAGACTGCGCCCCGTTCCCGCACAGATCCTGTCCTGCATCTTGTCTTGCCCTGCCTGCCTTGCCATCCTGAGTTTCCACCTTGGTTGTCACCCTGCCCCACGGCAGAACCCGCGCATTCTATGCTGCGCCCTCGCCCGCCTCATCTGGAGTTTCATGCCGAAGGTGAAAAACAAAACACGCCGGGGAAATCTCTTCCCCCGGCGTGCCGGTTCAAGCCTGGGTCTGGGCGCTCAGATCCGGGGCAAACCCGAGAGGGCCATGGCCAGTTCCTTCTCGTCGTACTCCTGATCCACCAGCTTGCCCGAGAGGTAGTTGGTGTAGGCGGCCATGTCGAAGTGGCCGTGGCCGGACAGGCAGAACAGGATGGTTTCGGCCTTGCCCTCGGCCTTGCAGCGCAGGGCCTCATCCACGGCGGCACGAATGGCGTGGGTGGATTCGGGGGCGGGGACGATGCCTTCGGTACGGGCAAACATCAGCGCAGCTTCGAAGCAGGCGGTCTGCTGATAGTTGCGCGCTTCGATCAGGCCCAGCTCCTTGACGTGGCTCACCAGGGGCGCCATGCCGTGGTAGCGCAGCCCGCCCGCGTGCAGGCCCGGCGGGGTGAATTCGCTGCCCAGGGTGTGCATCTTGACCAGCGGGGTGAGGTGGGCGGTGTCGCCGTAATCGTAGGCGTACTGGCCCTTGCTGAGGGAGGGACAGGCGGAGGGCTCGACCGCCACGATGCGGCGCTTCTTGGCATTCGGGCCGCCACGCAGCTGCATCCCGATGAAGGGGAAGGCGATGCCGGCAAAGTTGGAGCCGCCGCCGGTACAGCCGATCACCACGTCCGGATCGTCACCGGCCATTTCGAGCTGCTGGATGGCTTCTTCGCCGATGATGGTCTGGTGCAGCAGCACGTGGTTGAGCACCGAGCCCAGGGCGTACTTGGTGTCTTCGCGGGTGGCGGCAATTTCCACCGCTTCGGAAATGGCGATGCCCAAAGAGCCCAGATGGTCCGGCGTCTTGGCCAGCACGGCGCGGCCACTCTCGGTTTCATTGGAGGGGGAAGACACGCAGCGGGCGCCCCAGGTTTCCATCAGGGCCCGGCGGTAGGGCTTCTGGTCGTAGGACACGCGCACCTGATACACGGTCACGTCCAGGTTGTAGAGGGAGCCCGCAAACGCCAGGGACGAACCCCATTGGCCGGCGCCGGTTTCGGTGGACAAGCGGGTCACGCCGGCCTGGGCGTTGTACCAGGCCTGGGGCACGGCGGAGTTGGGCTTGTGGCTGCCGGCGGGCGAAACGCCTTCGTACTTGTAGTAGATGCGGGCCGGGGTATCGAGCAGCTTTTCCAGGCGCCGGGCGCGGAACAGGGGGCGGGGGCGCCACTGGACGAGCACATCCCGCACCGGTTCGGGAATGTCGATGTAGCGCTCGGTGGACATCTCCTGCTCAATGATCGCATCGCAGAAGATGGGCGCCAGATCAGACGGGCCCAGGGGCTGATGGGTGCCCGGGTGCAGGGGCGGCGGCAGGGCCACCGGCAGGTCGGCGGCAATGTTGTACCAGGCCCGGGGCATCCGGGCTTCATCCAGTTGATATTTGATCTGATCGCCCACGGCGAATTCTCCTGTCTTGCGCAATGCTCTTATCGGGCGCCCAAGGCGCCCCCTTTGTCGGCCACCCGCCGGGCGGATGCCAGCCCGGGATCATACGCGCCAGCCCTGCACGCTGCCATGCGAAACCAGGAAACCTGCCATGAACCATCGGTATGGGATGGAGATGGGATGGGGATGGGATGAAGATGGGGATGCGCACGGGCGCCGCCTGCGCTCCGCCCTTCCCCATGCCAGCCCAGCCCCTTAAGCCGCGGGCGTGGAATGCGGGGGAAGGCCCGCCTTGCGGCCTCGCAGCCCCACCCCCAGCATCGCCAGCCCGGCCAGTAGCACCGCCGGCACGTTGCCCCAGCGGGCGTAGGGCGTGAGGCCGGCGTAGGGGCGAACCTCGGTGTGCAGGATGCCGGCCGTGAAGGCCGGCAGCGCCGCCTCCACCCGCCCATCCGGCCCAATCGCGGCGGTCATGCCGGTGTTGGTGGCGCGCAGCATGGGGCGGCCAGTTTCCAGGGCGCGCATCCGGGCGATCTGGAGATGCTGGGGCTGGGCCCAGGAATCGCCATACCAGGCAAGATTGGACATATTGAGCATCACCCCAGCCCCGGGGAGGCTACGGATCAACTCTTCGCCAAACACGTCTTCGTAGCAGATGTTGAGCGCCACCTGGAGCCCCCCAAGCCCCATGGGCGGCTGGATGGCCGGGCCCGGTGTCTGGTCGGCCATGGGAATGCTGGCGAGGCGGTAGAACCACTCGAACAAGGGCGGCGAATATTCGCCAAAGGGCACCAGATGCTGCTTGGCGTACCAGCCCTCCTCCGCCCCCCCCAGGCTGATGGCCGCGTTGAAGTACTGGCCCTGGGCGTTGCGGGTGAAGCTGCCCAGCACCACCTGGGCGCCCTGGGCCCGGGCGAGGCGCCGGACTTCATCCAGATAACCGGCGGGCAGATCATCCACCAGCAGGGGCACGCTGGTTTCCGGCAGGGCGATGATGCGGGCCGGGCCCGCCTCGCGGATCAGCTCCAGATTGCGCAGCAGCCAGTGGCGCAGCATCTCCGGGCGCCATTTCATGCTTTGTTCCACATTGGTCTGGATCAGGGCCACCGGCACCGGGGCGCCGTCGGGCTGGGTCCAGGCCACCCGGGCGAGGCCGGCGCCCGCGAGCAGCACCAGCGCAGCACCGATCAGGCTGGGCCCATGGCGGCGCACCAGCCCCTGCACCAGCCAAGCGGCGACCAGGGCCAGCAGGCCGCCAACCCCATACACCCCCAGCACCGGCGCAAAGCCCGCCAGGGGGCTGGGCGGCGTTTGGGAATAACCGCTCGCCAGCCACGGAAAGCCCGTCAGACACCAGCCCCGCAGCCATTCGGCCAGGAGCACGGTGGCGGCAAAGGCCAGGGGCGCCGGACGCCCCCGGGCCAACCGGGCATAGGCCCAGCCCGCCAGGCCCTGATACAGCGCCATGCCCGCCGCAAACAGGGCAACCGCCAGCGCCGCCAGGGGCGCAGGCATGCCGCCAAACTGGTGCAGGGCCACATATAACCAGGAGATGCCGGCCAGCAAGGCGCCAAAGGCGTAGCTCCAGCCCAGCCCGAAGGCGGCCCGGGGCGAAGTGGCGCGATTGAGCAGATGGAACAGGCCACCCAAGGCCAGAGCGGCCAGGGGGAAGAACTCGAAGGGGGCAAACGCCAGGGCCGACGTGGCCCCGGCCAGCAGCGCCAGCCCGGGGCGCACGCAGGGAATCTTCATCAGCTGGCGGCGTCTTCCTGGCCGGTTTCGGGCAGGCGTTCGACGTGCACCGAATGCACCCGGCGGCTGTCGGCCCGCAGCACCTGGAAGCGCAGGCCTTCGAGGGTGAGGATCTCGTTGCGCTTGGGCAGGCGGCCCAGCTTGCGGATCAGCAGGCCGCCCACGGTGTCGTATTCATCGTCGCTGTAGGTGGTGCCAAAGGCGGCGTTGAAGTCTTCGATCTCGGTGCTCGCCTTCACCCGGTAGCCGCCTTTGTGGTCGGCGCGGATGTTGTCGGCGGCCTCGTCGAAGTCGTATTCGTCTTCGATGTCGCCCACGATCTGTTCGAGCACGTCTTCGATGGTGACCAAGCCGGCCACACCGCCGTATTCGTCCACCACAATCGCCATGTGGTTGCGGCTCACCCGGAAATCCCGCAGCAGCACATTGAGGCGCTTGGATTCGGGCACGAACACCGCCGGGCGGAGCATGTCACGGAGGTTGAAATCCTCGCCGGCAAACACCCGGAGCAGGTCTTTGGCGAGAAGGATGCCGATCACGTCGTCCTTGTTGTCCCCGATGACCGGGAAACGGGAGTGGGCGGCGCCAATGGCAAAGCGGGTGATGTCTTCGACGGAGTCGTCAAGGCTCACCACGTCCATCTGGGCCCGGGGAATCATCACGTCACGCACCTGCATCTCCGACACCTGGAGGGCGCCTTCGATGATGGCCAGGGCATCGGCATCAAACAGGTTGCGATCGTGGGCCGAATGCAAAAGATCGACCAACTCTTCCCGGTCTTCCGGCTGGCGTGTCAGGAACGCCGAAAGACGATCAAGCAGGGACGGTTTACTACTGGAGGGTTCCATAAAAAAGGTGGATGAGAAATGGGCCATGGGCAATGAGAAACCTGCTCGCCGGCTGGGCCGGAGGCGTTTTCAACGTCCATGGCGCATTGCTCATGCCACCGTAGGCGGGTTGCAGACAGGGGGCACGCCGGGTTTTGGCGTGCCCATCGGGCGTTCAGCGCTCGCCTGCGTAGGGGTCATCAAACCCCAGGGCGGCCATGAAGCGGCGTTCGAGGGCTTCCATTTCCTCGGCTTCCGCGTCTTCTTCGTGGTCGTAACCCTGAAGGTGCAGCATACCATGTATGGTCAGGTGGGCGTAATGCGCGGCCAGGGGCTTGCCCTGCTCGGCGGCCTCACGGGCCACCACCGGAGCACACATCACCAGATCACCCATCAGGGGCAGCCCTTCGGGGAGCGGCATGTCTTCGCCTTCATCATAGGCAAAGGTCAGCACATTGGTGGCGTAGTCCTTGCCCCGGTAATCCCGGTTGAGGCTGCGCCCTTCTTCCTCATCCACAAAGCGGATGGTGATCTTCGCGGCACCCGGCTCGGCCGCCCGCAGCCACAGCCGCAGGTCGGCCCGGGAGGGTAGACCTTCCTTGTTACACACGTATTGCACAGAAAGATCGAGACGGCGGGGAATCCTGATTTCGCTCACGGCTTAACCTGTTGTTGTTGCTGTTGCTGGCTATGGACCAGATGGGCCTGGACCTGGGCCTGGTTGTGGTTTTCGTAGGCGGCCACAATGCGCGCCACCAGCGGGTGCCGCACCACGTCTTCTTTAAGGAAGCGGGTGAAGGCCACGCCGCGCACCTCGGGCAGCACCTGGAGGGCTTCTGCCAGGCCGCTTTTCTGGCCCCGGGGCAGGTCGGCCTGGGTCAGGTCGCCGGTGATGACGGCCTTGGAGCCGATGCCGATCCGGGTCAGGAACATTTTCATCTGCTCCGGCGTGGTGTTCTGGGCCTCATCCAGAATGATGAAGGCCCGCGACAGGGTACGGCCACGCATGAAGGCCAGGGGCGCGATCTCGATGCAGCCCCGCTCGAACAGCTTGGCCACCCGATCAAAGCCCATCAGATCATAGAGGGCGTCGTAGAGGGGGCGCAGATACGGGTCCACCTTCTGGGCCAGATCCCCGGGCAGAAA
>JAJTBM010000126.1 GCA_021286885.1 Rhodocyclales bacterium | reverse complement strand
CGGCCGCAGCGACACCGAAACCCTGCATGCCCTCGACCTGGCGGTGAGCCAGCTCGACCTGCTGGTGTCCGACCTGCAGAACGCGGTGATGAAGACCCGCATGCAGCCCATCGGCCGGCTGTTCCAGAAATACCCGCGCATCGCCCGCGATCTGGCCCGCAACCTGGGCAAGGACGTGGAGCTGGTGCTCTCCGGCGAAGACACCGAGATCGACAAGACGATGATCGAGGATCTCTCCGATCCGATCATCCACCTCATCCGTAACGCGGTGGACCACGGCGTCGAGGAAACCCAGGAGCGCCTCGCCAACGGCAAGCCCGAGAAATCCATCGTCCGCCTCGAAGCCCGCCAGGAAGGCGACCACATCGTGATCCTGGTGGCCGACGACGGGCGTGGCATGAACGCCGAGAAGCTGCGTGCCAAGGCGGTGGCCAAGGGCCTCATCACCGATGAGGAGGCCAACACCATGGATGAGCGCCAGAGCTTCAACCTCATCTTCCTGCCCGGCTTCTCCATGGCCAGCCAGATTTCTGACGTCTCCGGGCGCGGGGTCGGGATGGATGTGGTGCGGACCAACATCCAGAAGCTCAACGGCTCCATCGAAATCCGCTCCAGCCTGGGCAAGGGCACCACGTTTATCATCAGCCTGCCCCTGACCCTGGCGATTTTGCCGGTGCTGCTGGTGCGACTGGGCGAGCAGCCGTTTGCCGTGCCGCTCTCGATGGTGCGCGAGATTCTGCCCATCGAATCTGCCGAGGTTCAGGAAGTGGGCGGTCGGGCCACCATGGTGGTACGCGGCGAGGTGCTGCCCATCATGCCCTTGTGCGCCCTCTTGGGGTGGGAGCCTGTCCAGGCGCCGGCCTATGGGGTGCTCATGCAGAGCGCTGAGCAGAGCTTCATTCTGGCCATCGACAGCTTTGCCGGGCGTGAAGACGCAGTGATCAAGTCGCTGGACGATTTCCGTCCCAAGGGCGTGGCTGGGGTCACCACCCTGTCCAACGGTCAGATTGTGCTCATCCTCGACATGAAGGAGTTGCTGGGCGCTCTGGGGGATGGTCGAGGTGGCGTGTCGCGGCGCAATCTGCTGGCTGATTTGGGTTTGGGCCAAGCGGCCTGATGTTGCTGCCTAATAGGTTGTAAGCCTCTGTTTTTCTTGTGTTTTAACAATATTTATTGATTTTGCCCTCAAGTTTCTGAAGGGCGTGACGTAAATCCGTTCATCTCCCGGCGGGGCTCGGTTAGGATCACCCTGACTGCCCCGCCTGCTTACATTTCCGTACAGCGGGTATTGGTAAGGCAGGGGAGATGATCATGGAAGATTTTGACTTCGACTACTGGCGCCAACTGGCCGAAACCGACCCCTCCGCCTATTTCAAGGCCCGGGAAGAAACCATCCGCCACTTCATATCCTCGGTACCTGAGCACGAAAAGATGCTCACCGAGCTGCAGTTCCAGATCGACGGCATCCGTCTGATGGCGGCTTCGCCGGTCCAGGCCTGTCAGCGGCTGTTTGGCTTGATGGAAGACAATCTGCACATGCTGGGTTCCAGCCTGGGCGAGCTGGGCAAGGAAGCCCAGAGCCTGGGGGGCTTGCTGGAGCGTATTCAGCCGGCGACCTGAAGGCGCGGGTTGCGTGCCCGCCAGCAGTGCACGGAAAAGCAGTTAAAAGGGGCATCTGATTGCCCCTTTTTCTTTGGTGTCGTCCCCTTAAGCTGATCGTCATCCGCATCACCGGGGGAGGCTGGCATGTCGTCCGACACCAGCGACGAAGACAAGACCGAATCAGCCTCCCAGCGAAGGCTGGAGCAGGCCCGTGAAGAAGGCCAGATTCCCCATTCCCGGGAGCTGGCCACCTTCATCGGTCTGCTCGCCGCCATTGGGGCCCTGTACGGATTGGGTGGGTGGATGTTCGCCCGGCTCCTCTCCATCATGCGCGGGGGGCTGCAGCTGGATCAGCGCCAGTCGGTGGACCCAAAGGCGATGGGGCATCTGCTCGAAAATTTGGGGCTGGATGCCTTGCTCACCCTGGCCCCGTTTTTACTGGTGATCATTTTGTCGGCCTTTGTCTCCCCCTTTCTGATGGGCGGCTGGGTTTTCTCGGTGAAGGCTCTCAAGTTTGACTTCAACCGGCTCGATCCAGTCCAGGGCATCACCCGCATGTTCTCCACCCACGGCTTGGCCGAATTGGTCAAATCGCTCCTCAAAACCGCCTTGGTGGGTGGGGTAGGGGCCTGGGTGCTGTGGCGCGAACGGGAAGATGTGTTTTCCCTGATGTTGCAGCCCCTCCAGCGCAGCAGCGGGGAGTTTGCCGGGCTGGTGCTGTTCAGTCTGCTGTTGATTGTGATGAGCCTGCTGCTCATAGCCGTGGTGGACGTGCCCTATCAGCTCTGGGAATACCAGCGCAAGCTGCGCATGTCCAAGGAAGAACTGCGCCAGGAAATGAAGGAGCAGGAGGGCGACCCGCAGATCAAGGCCCGCATTCGCCAGGCCCAGCGCGCCATGTCTCGGCGCCGGATGATGGCCCAGGTGCCCACTGCCAACGTGGTGGTGACCAACCCCACCCACTATGCCGTAGCCCTGTTCTACGACCCGGATAAGGGTGGTGCCCCCGTGGTGGTGGCCAAGGGGGCCGATCAGCTGGCCTTCAAGATCCGCGAACTGGCCCACCAGCATCAGGTGCCGGTGCTCGAAGCGCCGCCCCTGGCCCGGGCCCTGTACGCCAGCTGCAAGCTGGATCAGCAGATCCCCGCAGCGCTCTATACCGTGGTGGCGGAAGTCATGGCCTATGTCTATCAGCTTAATCATTGGATTGGCCACGGAGGGTTACCCCCCGAAGCCCCCGACCGGCTGGAGGTGCCCGAAGGCATGGATCCGGGCGCGCCGCCGGAGGACGAGGATGTGGATGGCCCCGTGCCCTGAGCGTCTTGCCATGGAATTGACCCCGTGCCCACCGCCTAATCCACCTTATGCCCCGGCGTGTGCCGGTGCAGGATGCGCCCCATGAAGCCCGCATTCGATCTCAAGGCCCTGCTTGCCAGCAGCAATGTCCGCCAATTGGGTGGGCCGATACTCATCATCCTGATTCTCTCGATGATGGTGCTGCCCCTGCCGCCCTTTGTGCTGGACTTGATGTTCACCTTCAACATCGCCGTCTCGGTGATGGTGATGCTGGTGGCCATGTATACGCGCAAGCCCCTGGATTTCTCGGTGTTCCCCACCGTGTTGCTGGTGACGACGCTGCTGCGCCTGTCCCTCAACGTGGCCTCCACCCGGGTGGTGCTGCTCGAAGGCCACACCGGCCCGGATGCGGCGGGTAAGGTGATCGAGGCCTTCGGCCACTTTCTGGTGGGCGGCAATACGGCGGTGGGGATCGTGGTGTTCATCATTCTCACCGTCATCAACTTCGTGGTGATCACCAAGGGCGCCGGGCGGATTGCCGAAGTGGGCGCCCGCTTCACCCTGGACGCGATGCCCGGCAAGCAGATGGCCATTGACGCCGACCTCAACGCGGGCCTGATCGACGAAAAGGAAGCTAAGCGGCGCCGGGCCGAAACCGCCCAGGAGGCCGACTTCTACGGCGCCATGGACGGTGCCTCCAAGTTTGTGCGGGGCGATGCGGTCGCCGGCATCCTGATCCTGCTCATCAACGTAGTGGGCGGGCTGTTTGTGGGGGTGCTCCAGCACAACATGGAGCCGGCCCAGGCGGCCAACAACTACACCCTGCTCACCATTGGCGACGGGCTGGTGGCCCAGTTGCCGGCCCTCATCATCTCGGTGGCGGCGGGCTTGGTGGTCTCCCGAGTGGGGGACGAAGGGGACATGAGCACCCAGGTGGCGGGGCAGGTGTTTTCCAACCCGCAAGTGATGGTGCTCACCGCCGCCATTCTGGGCATCCTGGGTCTGATCCCGGGGATGCCCAACTTTGTGTTCCTGCTGCTGGCTGGCGGACTTGCCTACATGGCCTGGCGCATTGCGAAACGTCCGGCCCAGGTGGCGGCTGATGATGCGCCTGCTGCCGCGCCACCGCCTGCGCCTGAAAACCAGGAGGCCAGCTGGTCTGATGTGGCCCCGGTGGATGTGCTCGGGCTGGAGGTGGGTTATCGCCTGATCCCCATGGTGGACAAAGGGCAGGAGGGCGAGTTGCTCAAGCGCATCCGGGGCCTGCGCAAGAAGTTTGCGCGAGACATTGGTTTTCTGGCCGCGCCGGTGCATATCCGCGACAACCTGGAGCTCAAGCCCAATGCTTACCGGATCATGCTCAAGGGGGTGGAGGTGGGGAATGGCTCCGCCTATCCGGGGCAGTTCATGGCCATCAACCCCGGGCGGGTGACAGGCCCCCTCTCCGGGCGGGAAACCACCGATCCGGCTTTCGGACTCCCGGCCCAGTGGGTCGATGCAGGCCAACGGGAGCAGGCCCACGCCTTCGGCTACACCGTGGTGGATGCGAGCACAGTGGTGGCGACCCACCTCAACCATCTGATCCTGACCCACGCGGCCGAACTTCTGGGGCGTACCGAAACCCAGGCCTTGCTGGATCATGTGGCCAAGGAAAGCCCCAAGCTGGTCGAAGATCTGGTGCCCAAGCTGTTGCCTCTGGCGGCTGTCCAGCGGGTGCTCCAGAACCTGCTGGACGAGGGCGTCAACATCCGCGACATGCGCACCATCATCGAGGTACTGGCCGAGCATGCACCGCGCATTCAGGACGCCCTGGAACTCAGTTCCCGGGTGCGCCAGGCCCTGGGGCGGGCCATTTTGCAAGGCTTGTTTCCGGGCAACGGGGAAATTCAGGTCATGGCCCTGGACCCGGGCTTGGAGCGGGTGCTGATGCAGGCGGTGGGCGGTGGGCAGGATGCGGCCATCGAACCGGGGCTGGCCGACGCCCTGCTGCGGGAAACGGCGAATGTGTGCCAACGCCTGGAGGACGCCGGGGTGCCGGCCGTACTACTGGTGCCGGCGCCCCTGCGGTGGCTGCTTTCCCGCTTTCTGCGGCGCAGTGTGCCCACCTTGAAGGTCATTGCCAACAGCGAAGTCCCCGAAACCCGGCTGATCCGGGTTGCCGCCATCATTTCTGCCCACGCCTGATTGCAGGTCAGTTTTCAGGCCTGTGCCTGCGCCGTCCGCCGGCCTTCCCGCTTTGGGGAGGGCTGCCGGGCGGCGTTTTCATGGGGTGCCTCGCTTTGGAATAACACCCCAAAACCTGTCTTTTCCCGGCCATTGGTATGGCGTCCGGCTTTGGATAATTCATCCATCCCAAAGCCCTTCGGGTTGATCCCCAGGCCCTTGTCCCGTTGGAGACCAGAGCATGAACGTCAAACGCTACTTTGCCAAAACCGCCCGCGAGGCGCTCAAGCTTCTCAAGGAAGACCTGGGCCCCGATGCCGTGGTGCTGTCCAACCGGGCCATGAACGGAGGGGTGGAGATTCTGGCGCTGCCCTCGGGGGAAGTGGCGAGTCTCCAGTCGGCCCAGCGGGCCGCCCGCAGCCAGGCGCCTGCCGCACCTCAAGCCCCGACGGCTCCGGCGCCTGCTTCGGCTGTAGCCCAGCCCCGGGCTGCCCTGGAGGTACCGAGCCCCAGCCCCGCCGAAGATTTCCGCAACACCTTGGCCAAGGCCGCCAGCCCGCGCAAGCCGGCTGTGGCCCCGGCAGCTCCGGCGCCGGCCGCCGCTGCCCCCAAGCCTGAAATGCAGCCGTTTAACCCGCCCCGGGTGGAGTTGAATCGCGACCTGTTCAATGCTGCAGCCAACCGGGCGAAGGGGGCCGATGAAGCCGCCCGCTCTCCGCTGCGCCCCGAGTCCGTCCAGGCCCGGGATGCCCGGGAGACTCGGGAAAAGCAGATCCGCGAACAACAGCAACGGGAGCTGCAACAACGAGAACAGCAGCAACGCGAGCAGCAGCGCGAACAACAAATGCGCGAGCAGCAACAACGGGAGCTGCGTGAGCGGGAGGCCCGGGAGCGTGAAGCTCGGGAGCGCGATGCGAGCCGGGTGCGGGCCGCCGGGATCGAGGAGGAGGCCCGTATCCGCACGCTGGAATCCAGCAATGCCCAAATGGCGACCGAACTGAGCGCCATTCGCTCCATGATCGAACACCAGCTGGCTGGGTTTGCCTGGGGCGAACTGAGCCGTAATGCCCCGGGGCGGGCCCGGCTGATTGGGGATCTGCTGGAAACCGGCTTTTCGGCCAATCTGGCCCGGGAGCTGGCCGAATGCTTCCCGGAAAATGAATCCACCGAAACCGCCCGCCGCTTCCTGTTCAACGCCCTGAGTCAGCGCTTCCGGGCCATGAGCAAGGAATCCGACATTGTGGATCGGGGCGGTGTGTATGCCCTGGTGGGCCCCACCGGGGTTGGCAAGACCACCACCACCGCCAAGCTGGCCGCCCGCTGCGTGGTACGCCACGGGGCCGACAAGCTGGCCCTGATCACCACCGACTCCTACCGGATCGGTGCCCACGAGCAGCTGCGCATTTATGGCCGCATTCTGGGCGTGCCGGTGTTTGTGGTGCGCGATGCCAAGGAGCTGCGTGACACCCTGGCCGGGCTGCGCAGCAAGCACATGGTGCTGATCGACAACATGGGCATGAGCCAGCGGGACAAGAACGTGGCCGAGCAGGCCTGCATGCTGACCGGTGCTGGGGATGTTTCCCGCCTGTTGCTGCTCAATGCCACCGCCCGGGGCGACACCCTGGACGATGTGATCAAGGCCTACGGTGGTTCCGATCTGGCCGGGGTGATCTTCACCAAGACCGACGAAACCATGTCTCTGGCCCCGGCCCTGGATGCCGCCATTCGCAACCAGCTCGAAGTGTTCTACGTGGCCAACGGCCAGCGCGTGCCCGAAGACCTGCAACTGCCCAACCGGGCCCGCCTGCTGGGCCAAGCCCTGCGCGAGCTGCCCGAGGCCTCGCCCTTCCGGCTCGATCCGGCCGAGGCCGGCATCCTGATGTCCAACGCAGCCCAGGGCGCGGTGGCCGATCTGCGGGGAGGCCTCTGAGATGCTGCATGCCTCCGACCAAGCCGCCGGCCTGCGCCGCCTGTTCCGCCAGACCCCCTGCCCGGTGATGGCCCTGTTTGTGGCCGGGCGCAACCCGCGCCAGATCGCCATGGAAACCCTGCATGTCCTCACCGATGGGGCCCGCCGAGTGGTGGCCCTGGATGAGCAGTCCGGCTCCATCAGCGGCCTGCTGACCGCCTTTGGGTATCCCGAAGGCACGGATCTTTTGGCCGTGCTCCAGTCGGGCCATAGCGCGGCCGATGCGGCCCAGGACGTGGCTGAAGGTTTGTCGGTGGTGCCGGTGGCCGGCACGGCCCGGGCGGTGCGCTGGCTGGATAGTGATCTGCATGGCCAGCTGGAAACCGGGATTACCGAATTTCAGCGCCGGGCCGATCTGCTGTTGATCAACAGCGCCAGTGCCAGCGATGGGCTGAGCCCCTTTGTGCGCGCCGCTTCGCGCCGACTGCTGGTGGTGGAAGCCAGCGGTGCCGGTGCCCGGGCGGCCTGCCAGTGGGTCAAGTGCCTGGCCTCGGCCGGTGCGGGCTCCCTGGAAGTTGCCGTGAGCCATGCCCGGGATCGGGCCGATGCGACGGCCTTGTTTGCAAGCCTTGAGGACTACACCACCCGCCATGTGGGCCTGCCCCTCGTGTGGCGTGGCGAGGTGGAGCGTGACCCCCTGGCGGATGCCATGACCGCCCCCCTGGGGGCTCGTCACCCGGCGGATGAGGCCAATGCCTTTCTGCGCCGCTTGCGTGCCTGGACCACCCAGGCCGGCGTGGCTGGTTGAGCACCGGCGCCCTACAGACCAGATAGAAAGAGCGGATCACCATGTATACAGCTTCCGGCACCCTCGACAAAGATCAGCTTGTGGCCCAATACGCTGCCCTGGTCAAGCGTATCGCCTATCACCTGATGGCCAAGTTGCCGGCCAGCGTGCAGG
>JAJTBM010000125.1 GCA_021286885.1 Rhodocyclales bacterium | reverse complement strand
AATAGGCCTTCACCACCGGCGAAAAAAACAGATCCACCATGGGCGGCATCCCCACGCTCAGGTTGCCCCGGGTGAGGCCGTTCAGGTCGGCCACTTCGCGTTGCATCTGCTGCATCAGCTCCAGGGCTTCCTGGCCCCGGGCGAAGATGACCCGCCCCACGTCGGTGAGCTGTACCTGGCGCCCGGCCCGGATCAGCAGGGGCTGGCCCACTTCGTCTTCCAGCTGGCGGATCATCTTGCTGACGGTGGATTGGGTCACGCACAGGGTGGCCGCCGCCTGGGTGAAGCTGTTGTGGCGCACGGTTTCGATGAAATAGCGCAGGGCTCGCAGGTCCATGACGATGGTTTTGTTTTGAGGGGCGGTGAAGCGATGATGAAAAAAACGACTTGATCGGATTATTTTAAGTCATCAAAAGAATTTTGCGGCGCTTCTATACTCGGCCCAGAGTTGGCCCGTTCGAGGCCGACCATAAAAACCAAGTGTCGGAGAAAAGAACGTATGCCCATGGATCAGATCAACGAGCGAATTCGTCTGCCCCGCCTGCGGGAGCGCCTCATGTCGCCGGAGGCCGCCGCGGCCTTGTTCAAGGACGGGATGACCGTCGGGATGAGCGGTTTCACCCGGGCCGGGGATTGCAAGGCCGTGCCTTTTGCGCTGGCCGAGCGGGCCGCCCACGAGCCCCTGCGCATCACCCTGATGACGGGTGCCTCGTTGGGCAACGACATCGACAAGGTGCTGACCGAAGCCCGTGTGATCGCCCGGCGCATCCCCTTCCAGTCTGATCCCACCCTGCGCCGCCAGATTAATGCAGGCGAGGTGATGTTCATTGACCAGCATTTGTCTGAGACCGTCGAGCAGCTGCGCTCCGGCCAGATCGCGCCGGTGGACATCGCCGTGGTGGAGGCCACTGCCATCACCGAAAACGGCGGCATCGTGCCGACCACCTCGGTGGGCAATTCGGCCAGCTTTGCGGTGCTGGCCAAGAAGATCATCGTTGAAATCAACCTGACCATGCCCACCGGGCTGGAAGGGCTGCACGACATCTACATCCCCACCTACCGGCCCCACCGGCTGCCGATTCCGCTGATCTCGCCGGATCAGCGCATCGGCCTGCCTTATATTCCGGTCGATCCCGAAAAGATCGTGGGGATTGTGATTACCCAGAAGGCCGATAGCCCCTCCAACGTGCTGCCGCCGGATGCCGAAACCAATGCGATTGCCGGCCACCTCAATGAGTTTCTGGCCCATGAAGTGAAGGCCGGGCGCCTCTCGCCCGCGCTCCAGCCGCTCCAGGCCGGCATTGGCACCATCGCTAATGCGGTGCTCCACGGGATGCTGGATTCGCCCTTCCAGAACCTGCGCATGTACTCCGAAGTGCTGCAGGACAGCACCATCGAGCTGATCGACGCGGGCCGCCTGAGCTTTGCCTCGGCCTCGTCCATCACCCTTTCCAAGGGCCTGTACGAGCGTGTGCTGAACAATCTGGAGCACTACAAGTCGCGCCTGATGCTGCGCCCCCAGGAAATCTCCAATCACCCGGAGGTGATCCGCCGGCTGGGCCTGATCTGCATCAACACCGCCCTGGAGTGCGACATCTACGGCAACGTGAACTCCACCCACGTGGGCGGTAGCCACATGATGAACGGGATTGGCGGTTCGGGCGATTTTGCGCGCAATGCCCACCTGTCGGTGTTCGTCACCAAGTCGATTGCCAAGAATGGCGCGATTTCGAGCATCGTGCCCATGGTGTCCCATGTGGATCACACCGAGCACGACACCGATATCTTCGTGACCGAGCACGGCCTGGCCGATCTGCGGGGTCTGGCGCCCCGGGAGCGGGCCCGCCAGGTTATCGAAAACTGCGCCGATCCGCTTTACCGGGATCTGCTGCGGGATTACTTCATGCGCGCTTCCCGGCGTGGTGGTCACACCCCCCATCTGCTGGAAGAGGCTTTCGCCTGGCACCTGCGTTTCAATCAGGAAGGCTCCATGCTTGGCAAGCAGCCTCACGCCCAGGCCGCTGCGCCGGCCCTGGCCGAAGCCTGATGCCCGCCAGTACGCTCTGATGTTTTGAAAACCGGCGCCCCCTCACAGGCGGGGCGCCCGGCTGCTTCGCCCTTCGATTGAAGCTTGGCTGTTGTTGTTGGTTGTCTGTGTCTCCTCTTGGGCCGCCGCGTCTCGCTTTTCCCTCCCTGCGAGACGCGGTCAGGCTCGCCTAGGGCTGCTTTGATCCGGCAGCTCACCTTCCAGCCAGCGCAGCACCGTGGCGTAGAGCAGATCCGGGGCCACCGGTTTGCTCAGAAAATCATTCATCCCCGCCGCAAAGCAGCGGCTGCGGTCTTCGTCAAAGGCATTGGCGGTCATGGCGATGATGGGCACGCTCTGCCAGCCGGGCAGCTGGCGCAGGGCTTGGGTGGCTTCCAGCCCATCCAGCTCGGGCATCTGCATATCCATCAGCACCAGGCTGAATACCCGCGTCCGGGCCAGATCCACGGCGATGCGCCCGTTTTCTGCGGTGACGACCTGGAGCCCCACTTCTTCCAGGGTGGCCAGGGCGACTTCCCGATTGATCAGATCATCTTCCACCACCAGCACGCAGGCGTCTTGGTAATGCTGGCGCAGGCGGGTTTCTGCATCCGCGCTTCCCGTGGGCAGCGTGGGCTGAAGGGGCTGGGCGCTGTTGGCCAAGGTGACGGTAAACCAGAACAGGCTACCGCCTTCGGGGGGGCAGTCCACCCCGATTTCTCCGCCCATCAGATGCACCAGGCGGCGCGAAATGGCCAGCCCCAGGCCGGTGCCTCCATGGTTGCGGGTGCTGGAGTTGTCCGCCTGTTCAAAGGCTTTGAAGATGCGTTCCCGGTCTTTGCTGAGAATGCCGGGGCCACTGTCCTGGATGTCGAAGCGCAGACGGATGGCGTCGGCGCTTTGGTTGAGTAAATGTACGCTGAGCCGGATGCTGCCTTGGGGCGTAAATTTGATTCCGTTCCCAATCAGGTTGATCAGAATCTGGGTGAGGCGCAGGGGGTCGCCCCGCACGGGTCGATGCTGCAGCTCGGGCGGCATGGAGAGTTCCAGGCTCAGCCCTCGGGCCTGGGCCCGTTCGCGCAGCACATGTTCAAGGCGTTCAAAGATGTCCTCCAGGCAGAAGGGGGTGTTGGCCAGTTCCAGCCGGTCGGCTTCGATGCGGGAAATGTCCAGCACATCGTTGATCAGGGCGAGCAGGTGGCGCGCCGCATGGGCCACCTTGTCCAGGGCGTCGCGCAGGGGTGGGTCGCTGCAGCGCCGACGCCCCAGGTCGGTCAGGCCGATGATGGCGCTCATGGGGGTGCGCAGTTCGTGGCTCATATTGGCCAGAAAGCTGCTTTTGGCCCGGTTGGCCGCAATGGCAGCATCCTTGGCCTGGGTGAGCTCCTGCTCCCGTTCGGCCAGGCGATCCAGCAGCCGGTTGAAGCTGCGAGCCATGGTGCCCAGTTCGTCTTCCCGGTGGATGGGCAATCGGTCTTCCAGCGGGTGATCCGGCTGGCCCAGCTGGTCCATGCGCAGGGCCCAGGTACGCAAGGGGCGGGTCACGTAATGGCGCAGCCCCAGCCACAGCAGCCCCAAGCCCAGCCCCAGGGCCAGGATGGCGCCCAGGGCGGCGGCCACCAGCATCTGATCCCGTCCGGCGGCAATGGGGGCCGCGCTGGACGCGGTGAATACTCGGGCCAGAAGTTCGCCTTCCGGGCTGCGTAAAACCGCCTGGCTGACCAGATAGCCTTCAAAGGGCCCCAGATCCGGGGTGAGCTGTTTTTCCACATGGGCTTGCAGAATGCCCAGCTGGAGGGCGTCCGGCGTGCCTTCCCGGCTCCGGGCCAGCAGGATCTGCCCATCGCTGCCGATGACCGCGATGATGCTCAGTTCCGGGTTGTTGCTTACCGCATCGGCGCATTCGGCACTCACCAGTTCCAGCTGATCCCGCTGGGTGCCTTGGGTCAGATGGCGTTCCAGGTGCTGGGCCAGCCCCCGCGCAATGGCGTGGTTGTGCTCCAGGTAGGTGCGAATCAGGTGCTGTTCGTGAAAGTAGGCCGCTGCCCCCAGGGCGCCGGCAATCACGAGCAGGATGACCAGGGAGGCGATGACCAATATCCGCCCCAGCAGGCCAGGGCGGCGCCAGCGGGGGTGGTGGTCGGGGCGGGCGGCGCTGAAGGTGTCCATGCCGCCAATAACGGCGGCCGTGGGCATGCTCTACAGTATTCCGCCCGACTGGAGGGGGGTTACAGGACCTCTGCGGCGTGGTCCGCCAGCCGGGAGCGCTCGCCCCGCTGGAGGGTGATGTGGCCAGAATGGGGCCAGCCCTTGAAGCGATCCACCACGTAGGTGAGGCCCGAGGCGCCTTCGGTCAGGTAGGGCGTGTCGATCTGGGCGATGTTGCCCAGGCAGACCACCTTGGTGCCCGGCCCGGCGCGGGTGATGAGGGTCTTCATCTGCTTGGGGGTGAGGTTCTGGGCTTCATCAATGATCAGGAACTTGTTGATGAAGGTGCGCCCACGCATGAAGTTGAGGCTCTTGATCTTGATCCGGCTGCGGATCAGGTCGCGGGTGGCCGCCCGACCCCATTCGCCCCCTTCGCCCGTGGTGCCGTTGAGCACGTCCAGGTTGTCTTCGAGGGCGCCCATCCAGGGGGCCATCTTTTCTTCTTCGGTGCCGGGCAGAAAGCCGATGTCCTCGCCCACCGGCACGGTGACCCGGGTCATGATGATCTCGGAGTAGCGCTTGGTCTCGAGCACCTGGGTGAGGCTCGCGGCCAGGGTGAGCAGGGTCTTGCCAGTGCCGGCCTGGCCCAGCAGGGGCACAAAGTCGATCTCCGGGCTCATGAGCAGATTGAGGGCGAAGTTCTGCTCCCGGTTGCGGGCGGTGATGCCCCACACATTGTTTTTGGTGTGACCAAAATCGGTGAGGGTTTCGAGGGTGACGCTGCGCCCGGCCTTGTCATGCACCCAGGCCTGGAGGTTCTGTTCGCCTTCTTGGTAGACAAACTCGTTGATCAGCAGATCGGCGGTGCCCGGGCCGCTCAGCCGGTAATAGGTGCGCCCTTCCTGCTTCCAGGACTCCATGTCCTTGCCGTTGGCTTCCCAGAAGGCGGCGTCGATCTCCCGCACCCCGGTGTAGAGCAGGTCGGTGTCTTCGAGCACCTTGTCGTTGAAGTAATCCTGGGCCGCCAGCCCCAGGGCGCGGGCCTTGATCCGCATGTTGATGTCTTTGGACACCAGGATCACCGGGCGCTTGCGCTCGAACTTCTCGAACAGGTGCATCACCACCGCCAGGATCTGGTTGTCGCCCTTGGCGGTGGGCATGGAGGCGGGCAGCTGGATGTCGATGAACTCGGTCTGCAAGAACAGGCGCCCGGTGGCGAGGCCGCTGGAGGGGCCGGTCAGCTCGATCCCGGCATCGATGCCGTCGGGGCTGATGTTGACGATCTCATCCAGGCTGCGGCTGGCCTGGCGGGCGTTGCGCGCCACCTCGGACATGCCCTTCTTGTTCGCGTCCAGTTCTTCGAGGGTCATCATCGGCACGAAGATGTCGTGCTCCTCGAAGCGGTACAGGCTGGTGGGGTCGTGCATCAGCACATTGGTGTCGAGCACGAAGAGTTTGGTGGCGTTCTTCTTGGACTTGCTGGGGCGTCGGGTAGCCATGGTCGGGTGCTCGCAGAAGGAAGATCGTGATCGTCAGGGCGCTTGGGCACGCCCCCCGCCCGTCGGGGACGAGGGGCGCAGCCCTCAGAGGGTCTGCACGTAGTCCAGCACCTCCTGGGCGTGGCCCGGCACCTTCACGCCGCGCCATTCGCGGCGCAGCACGCCGGCTGCGTCGATCACGAAGGTGCTGCGCTCGATGCCACGTACCTGTTTGCCGTACATGTTTTTCATCTTGATGACGGCGTACAGGCTGCAGGCGGTTTCTTCGCCATCGGAGATCAGGTCGAAGGGCAGGGATTGCTTGGCGCGGAAATTGTCGTGGGAGCGCAGCCCGTCCCGGGAAATGCCGAACACCAGGGCACCTGCGGCCACAAACTGTTCGTGCAGATCGCGAAACTGCTGGCTTTCGGTGGTACAGCCCGGGGTGCTGTCCTTGGGGTAGAAGTAGAGCACCACCTTTTTGCCGGCGAGGGCCGATAAGGTGATGAGCTGGCCGCCAGTGGCGGGCAGGGTGAAGTCGGGGGCGGGGTGATCCAGATGTGTTGTCATGGGGAGAGCTCCATTTGTTTATGGGCTCAGACTAATCCCCTCGGGCCAGGGCTGGCAATCCCGACAATGTTGCAGAAGGGGGCAAAAGCGGCCCCCCGTGTGGTTTTTCGGCAGTAGGCCCGATCAGCCCTGATCCGCCGGATCGAAAAACAGGGCCGCAGCCACCTGGCGGTGTTCGGCCACCAGCACGTTGTAGGTGCGGCAGGCGGAGCCCAGGTTCATCACCTCGATGCCCACGCGGGCGGCCATCAGGGGGCGCATCAGGCGCGGGTGGGGGAAGCGCTGTTTGCTGCCGGTGCCCAGCAGCACGATCTCGCAGCCCAGGGCCGCCAGACGCTCAAACACAGCCTCGTCCAGGCTTTCAAAGCCGCCGGGCAGCCAGTCGGTTTCCACCCGGTCGGGCATCACGATCACGCTGCGGGTGTGGCGTTCCGGGCCCACCATGATGTGCTGGTGGTCGTAGCGGGCGATGGTGTTGTATTGGTCAGATTTGTCGAGATGCAGTTTCATGGGAGGACTCGGCTGGGGTGATCAAGGAAGGCCATGGCCCCCGGCGGCCCGGGCTGCGCCCTGGTGGCTGTTCTGAACCTGATTTGCCGGGCTGGGGTGGCTTGGGTAACATTATAACTTTGGGTCTTCGTCCCTTTGCGCCGGTAAAGCCTTCCGGCAGATCGGGATCGGGCCGCAAAAGACCCCATGAGCCGTCACGCCAAATCCCGCGTCAAGCCGCAAGGCCGCCCCGCGCCCAGTCAGGAAAGCACCGTGCAACCCATCCGTAAGTCCGCCAAGCTCGCCAACGTCTGCTATGACATCCGTGGCCCCGTGCTGCAGAAAGCCAAGCAGATGGAGGACGAAGGCCAGAAGATCATCAAACTGAACATCGGCAACCTCGCCGCGTTCGGTTTCGATGCCCCCGAAGAAATCCAGCTCGACATGATCCGCAACCTGCCCAACGCGGCGGGCTACTCGGACTCCAAGGGGATCTTCGCGGCGCGCAAGGCGATCATGCACTACACCCAGCAGAAGCAGATCAAGGGTGTGACGCTGGAAGACATCTACGTGGGCAACGGCGTCTCCGAGCTGATCGTGATGGCCATGAACGCCCTGCTCAACACTGGCGACGAAGTGCTGGTGCCCGCCCCCGACTATCCCCTGTGGACCGCTGCGGTCAGCCTCTCGGGCGGCACCCCGCGCCATTACATCTGCGACGAGGCCAACGAATGGCTGCCTGATCTGGACGACATCCGCGCCAAGATCACGCCCAACACCCGGGCCATCGTCATCATCAACCCGAACAACCCCACCGGGGCGGTGTATCCCGACGAAACCCTCAAGGGCATCCTGGGCATCGCCCGCGAGCATGGGCTCATCGTCTATGCCGACGAGGTCTACGACAAGGTGCTGTACGACGGCATCGTGCACACCTCCATCGGTTCGCTCTCGGAAGACGTGCTGACCGTCACCTTCAACGGCCTCTCCAAGAACTACCGCTCCTGCGGCTATCGGGCCGGCTGGATGGTGGTTTCGGGCGACAAGCGCCACGCCACCGACTACATCGAAGGCCTCAACATGCTGGCCTCCATGCGTCTGTGCGCCAACGTGCCCGGCCAGTTCGCCATTCAGACCGCCCTGGGCGGTTACCAGAGCATCGACGATCTGGTGGCCCCGGGGGGCCGCATGCGTCGCCAGCGCGACCTGGCCCACGAACTCATCACCGCCATTCC
>JAJTBM010000124.1 GCA_021286885.1 Rhodocyclales bacterium | reverse complement strand
TCCATCGCCACCCGCATCCTCGAAATCCGTGGCCCCGGCGACATCGTCGACTACCGTGGCACCTACGAGGAATACCTGGCCAGCCAGGGCATCCAGTAAGACCCATGCCGCCCGTGTCCCCGTCCGTGTTCCGCCGCTGTGCAGGCGGCGCCTTCCGGCCCGGGACGCGGGCCCTGGTGCTGCTGTGCAGCCTCACCATTGCCCTTGGGCTGGTGGCCGACCAATGGGGCGGCCCCTGGGCGCCCGCCCTGGTCAGCCTGTGGGTGTGGGGCTGCCTGCCCCTGCTGTTTCGCCATAGCCCCCATGAAGCCCGGGGGCTGCTGGCCTGTCTGTGCATTGCCACCCTGGGGGAGGGCGTGCTGTCCCTGGTCTGGGGGCTGTACGACTACCGGGAAGGCACGATTCCCCTCTTTGTGCCGCCGGGCCATGTGATGCTTTACTGGCTGGGCCTCCAGCTGGCGCCCCGCCTGTCTGGCGGGCTGCATCGTGCCATTGTGTTTTTGGCCCTGATTGGCGTGACGGGCTTTGCCCTGGCCGGCAAGGATGGGCTGGGGCCTGCCCTGTTGCTCATCTTTCTGGCCTGCGTGCGCTGGGGCCCTACGCCGCGCCTCTACACCAGCATGTTCCTGCTCTCTCTGTTGATGGAGCTGTGGGGCACCTGGCTTGGCAACTGGCGCTGGGCTGCCCAGGTGCCCGGGCTGGGCTGGCCCCTGGCCAATCCGCCCCTGGCGGCGGGGGCTTTTTATTGCGTCCTTGATCTGCTGGCGGGGCTGGTACGCCGCCCGCAGGCCCAACCGGCCTGAACGGGCCTGAACCGGCCCGAACCGAGTTTCCCCGATGCGCCTCAGCAAGCTCTCCCTCCTGTATTCGGGCATCCTGATCCTGGTGGTGTGCATCAACGCCCTGGTGTCGTTTTTCGTGCTGGGGGCCTTTGATCACGCCCAGGATGTGCAGGACAAGCGCTTGCAGGATCTGCGCGCCGTGGAAAACCTGCGCCGGGAGGCTGACATTCTCTCCCGCCTGGTGCGTACCTATGTGGCCACCAAGGAGGGGCGCTACCTCCAGTACTACTACGAAATCATCGCCATCCGTAAAGGGGAGAAGCCCTTGCCGCCCTCAGAGGATCCGGTGGGTTACTGGGATCAGGTGATTGCGGGGGAAGTGACCTACCAAGAGCGGGCCTCGGGGCCCCGCATCTCCCTGCGCGCTCGGATGACCAGCCTCGGTTTTGCCGATATGGAGCGGGGGGCGCTGGAGGAGGTGCTGGACCGTACCGAGGCGCTGCGCTACATGGAGCAGATCGCCTTTGCGGCGACCCAGGGTTATTACGACCCCGATGTTCAGGTTCTGGCCCAGGATGGGCTACCCCACCCAGAAATGGCTGTTCAGCTCATTTACGGGGCTGATTATCAGGCACTCCAGGCCAGCCTCAGCCGCCATCTGTCTGAATTAAGGCTGCTGGTGGATCAGCGTACCAGTGCCGAAGTGGACGATGCTCGCTCTCGGCTCCATGCTTGGATCGTGATTTCCATGCTCGACATGCTGTTAAGCGCCGCGCTGGTGATTTTCGGGATGCGCACCCTGCGTCAGCAGGTACTCACCCCTCTGGCCAGCATGTGTGCCCTCACCGATGAACTGGCCCGGGGGCGCTACGATGTGCGTATGAGTGGCACCGAAGGCGTGCCCGAAGTCCAGGCTCTGCAGCAGACCTTCAACAGCATGGCGGCGTCCATCGAGCACGATATTCGGGAGCGGGAAGCCTTCGAGGTTGAGCTGCGCGAAGCCCGGGCCCGGGCCGAGCAGGCCGCCCAGACCAAGTCCATGTTCCTGGCCAACATGAGCCACGAGATCCGCACCCCCTTGAACGCGGTGCTGGGCATGTCCGATCTGCTGCTCCACAGCCGTCTGCCGCCGCGCCAGCGGGACTACGCCGAAAAGATCCGCTCCGCTGGCCGTGCGCTGCTCGACACCCTCAACGCCATTCTGGATTTCTCCAAGATCGAAGCGGGCCGGCTCCAGCTTGAAAGCATCCCTTTTTCCTTGGAGCGGCTGCTGTCCAATGCCGGTTTGCTGGTGGAGCAGGCGGCCCTCGACAAGGGCATCGAGCTGCTGTTTGAAGCCCGCAGCAACAGCCCCGCGCTGATGCGTGAGCAGCTGCTGGGCGACCCCCTGCGGCTCGGGCAGGTGCTGGGCAACCTGCTCTCCAATGCGGTCAAGTTCACCACCACCGGCCACGTGTGCCTGCGGGTGGATGGCAAGCCGGCCGAGGATGGGCGGCTCCAGCTCAGCATCAGCATCGAAGATACGGGCATTGGCATGCGCCCCGATCAGGTGGAGCGCATCTTTGAAGAGTTTGTGCAGGCTGATGCCACCACCACCCGCCAGTTTGGTGGTACTGGCCTGGGCCTTGCCATCAGCCGCAAGCTGGTCGAGGCCATGGGGGGCGAGATTCGGGTGCGTAGCGAACCCAAGCGCGGCTCGACCTTCCAGGTCTTGCTGACCCTGCCTCGGGAAGGCGAGCCCGCCCCGGCACCGCAGCCCTTCCCGGACGAACTCCGGGTGCTGGTGGTGGATGACTACCCCGAGGCGCGCCTCGCGGTGCTGGATCTGTTCAGCCTGCTGGGGGTGGATTGGGTGGATGCCGCCAGCAGCGGGCAGGAGCTGGCCGAATGCCTCGCCCTGGCCGAGCAGGAGGCTAGCCCCTACGATCTGCTGCTGCTCGATGGTTCTCTCTACCTGCGTGAAGAGGCCCAGCTCCAGCAGCTGTTTGCCGACCACGCCGGGCGCCTGCCGCGTCATGTGGCGCTCATGTCCCTGGCCCGGGCCATGGATGAAAGCGGCCCGGTGCTGCCGGTCGAGAATCTGCATTTCTGCGACAAGCCCCTGTTCCCAGGTACTCTGCTTCGGTTGGTGGACGAAGTGCTGGGGCGCAGCAGCAGCGCCGCCCATGCGCTCGTGGGTGTTCAGGGTTCCTTGGAGGGTATGCGGGTCCTGGTGGTGGAAGACAACCCCACCAATCGGGATGTGGCAACGGCTCTGCTTGGGCGCTGGGGGGTGGATGCCGATGTGGCGGTGGATGGGCAGGACGCCGTGACCCTGCTCAATTCCCGGGATCCGCGCTGTTACGCAGTGGTGCTGATGGATCTGCAAATGCCCGGCATGGACGGCTATGAAGCCACCCGCAAGTTGCGCAGCCAGCCCGAGTTCGCCCAGATTCCCATCTATGCCCTCTCCGCCCACAGCCGCCATTTGGTGCTGGAGCGCTGCCTCAACCTGGGCATGAATGGCTGCCTCGCCAAGCCCTACGAGCTGGCCGAGCTGTACGCCGTGCTACGCCGCCATTACGCGGGTAACGCAGGGGCACCCAGCCCGGTGCTTGCGCCCGTAGCGGGCGAGGGGCGCGAGGTATTGCCGGATCTGCCCGGGCTTTCCGAGATTCCCGGGCTGGATCCCCACTGCGCAATTCACGACACGGGCGTCAGCCCCACCCTTTACCCGCGCCTGCTGGCCCGCTTTCGCAACGAATTTGCCCAGGGCCCCAAGGCCCTGGTGGATGGGGTGCGGGATCAGGATTGGCAACAGGTCAGCGCCGTCGCCCATACCCTCAAGGGGCGGGCGGGTTTGCTGGGCATGGCCTCGGTGGCGGCGGCTGCGAGCCGCCTCGAAACCGCTGCCCGGGCGCGGGATGCCGCCCGGGCCCGGGGGGCCCTGGAGGCCTTGGTACAAGCCATTGGGCCCATCGTTGAAGGGCTCCAGCGAGTGCTGCCCAGCGAGTTGGAGGCGGGTGTTACGGGCTGAGGCCCGGGGCCAGGGGCTTCAGCCTTGGTGCAGCACGTCGTAGCCGAGCTTGCCGATCAGCGCCACCAGCAGGATCAAGAACAGCACCCGCACAAAGCCCGCACCCTTCTGCATCGCCAGCCGGGTACCCACCACCGCGCCGCCGATATTGCACAGGGCCATGGGCAGGGCGTAGCCGTACATTACTTGCCCGGCCGGGATGAAATACAGCAGGGCAGCCGCGTTGGTGGATAGGTTGAGCACCTTGGCGCAGGCCGAGGCCCGTACAAAATCCATCCGGAAGCAGCGGATGAACAAAAAGATCAGAAAACTCCCGGTGCCCGGCCCGAACAGCCCATCGTAAAACCCGATGGCGCCGCCGATCAGCACCGCCAGCAGGCGCCGCCGGGGCGTCAGGGGCTGATGGGTGTCGGTGGTGCCGAAGTCCTTCTTCGCAAAGGTATACACCGCCATCAGGATCAGCAGCACCAGCACCACCGGGCGCATTACCCCGGGCGGAATCTGTGCCACGGCGGCGGCCCCCGCAAACGACATCCCGAAGGCTGCCAGCGTGGCCGGCAGCACCAGGCGCCAGGGCACCGCGATGCGCCGCACATAGCTCGCCGCCGCCACGCTGGTGCCGCACATGCTGGTGAGCTTGTTGCTGCCCAGCAGGGTCGGGGGCGGGGTGTTGGGCAGAATGTTGAACAGGGCCGGAACCTGGATCAGCCCGCCGCCGCCCACGGCCGCGTCGATCAGGCCAGCAGCAAAGGCAAAACAGCACAGCAGGGTGAGGGAGAAGGAAAGCGTCATGGGGGCAGGGCCGGCCTGGCCGGCGGGTGATGCAGGAAGGCCCCGATTCTAGAAAGCCCCGCCCGGCACCGGGTGCAACACCGTATCGCGCCGGGCGCAACAAGCCGGGCCGGTATACTGGCGCCCGGGCCCGCCAGAGGCTCGGGTAGCAGCTCAAAAATCAAACACCAAAATCAAAGGAAGCATCCACCTTGAACAGGGCAGCCGGCGGCTTGTTGTGGGAAATCCGGGCCTTTTGCGTGGTGGCCGAGGGGCGCAGCTTCGTGAATGCGGCCCGGCTGCTGGGCAAATCCCCCAGCGCCATCACCCGCGCCATCCAGAGCCTCGAAGAAGCCTTGGGCGTGGCCTTGGTGGTGCGCACCACCCAGCGGGTCGGCCTCACCCCGGCGGGGGAGCGCTATTTCACCCATGCCCGCCAGATTCTGGAACTCCATGCCCAGGCCGAGCAGGATCTGCAGGAGGCCAGCGCCGGCTTCCAGGGCCTGATCCGCTTTTCGGCCCCCGAAGCCCTGGGCTTTCGCTTCCTGCCGGAGCGCATTGCCGAATTCACCCGCAGCCACCCGGGCGTGCAGATGGATCTGATCCTCACCGACCGGATGCTGGATCCGCTCCATGAGCAGCTGGATTTCTGCATCCGGGGGAACTTTCCCCAGTCCAGCGAGCTGATCGGCTACCCCCTGTGGTCTTATCGCCGCCACCTGTACGCCAGCCCCGACTATCTGGCGCGCCACGGCAGCCCCGCCACCCCGGAGGCGCTGGCTGAGCATGCGATTCTGGTGCACACCGGCCCCCGGGTGCTCAAGGACTGGTATTTCCAGGCCGAAGCCGGCGGCCCGATACGCCGCATCCACATGCCCGCCCGTCACCGCTTCAGCTCGGGCATCGCCCTGTACCAGTCGGCCTGCCTGGGCCTGGGGGTTGCCCGGCTGGCCAACTGGCTGGCGGCCGATGCGGTGCGGCGGGGCGAGCTGCTACGGGTGCTGCCCGATTACCGGCTCACCGCCTCCAACGGCAGCGACCCGGCCATGCACTGCGTGCACCGCTACCCCAGCCTGCCCCGGGCCATCCGCAGCTTTCTGGAGCATGTGCGCGCCCACGCGCCGGAGGTGGTCAGGTAGGGGGGGGCGGGCCCGGAGCGAGGCGTCGCCTCCGTGCTGGCCTCAGTAGCTGGCCTTGAGGGTCAGCATGTAATTGCGCGGATCGCCGTAAAAGTTGTAGGTGTTGGGCGTGCCCACCGAGGCGTAATACTTCCGGTCGGTGATGTTGTTGATCGCCAGGGCGAGGGAGTAGGTTTTGTTGACCTCGTAGCTGATCCGCCCATTCCAGACCGAATAGCCGCTATTCACCACCTCATCCCGCCAGCCGCGCGTGCTTTGGGCTGGGCTTTGGGCAAATACGCCCAGGCCTGCACCAAAACCAGCCAAAGGCCCCGCGTCAGAAAAACGGTAATCCCCCCACAGCCGCAGCTGGTTTTTGGGGCTTTGGATGGAGTAAGCGAGCCCGGTGTTGCTGGGGTCGGTCAGGTAGCGGGTCACCAGCTAGGTGTAGCTGGCGCTCAGGTTCACGCTGGGGAGCGGGCTGCCGGTGACTTCCAGCTCATAGCCGGTGCTCTGCACCTGGCCCAGGTTGATGTAATAGATGCCGCTCGGATCGGTCGGGTCGGGGTAGGCGCGGTTACGGTCACGGATGTCGAACCAGGCGGCTGAGGCGCCCAGGCGTCCTTCCATGAACTCGCCCTTCACGCCCAGTTCATGCTGGCGCCCGGTGCGGGGGTCGAGCACGCTGCCGTCGCGTTTTAGCTGGGTTTGGGGGATGAAAATCTCGGCCTGACTGGCATACAGGGTAATTTCCGGCGTCAGGTCGTACAGCAGGCCGGCAAAGGGGGTGAAACGGTGATCGGCCCGGGCGCCGCTCTTCCAGTCCAGGCCGGAGGTGGACGGTGCGCGGCTCCGATAGCGGTTGTGGAAGGTGGTGAGGCGCCCCCCCAGCACCAGGTGCAGCGGGTCGGCCAGGTTCAGGCGGGTCTGGGCGTACAGGCCGCGCTGCTCGGTGGTGTTCTCGGTACCGCTGGTGTACTTGATGGTGGGTTCGGTGATGCCACTTACGTCACCGTAGGTGGTCGAATAGGTCGGCCCCCGCCCGGAGCGGCCATCGTAGGCATAGGTTTCGGTATTGGCGCCAAAGGTCAGCTCATGGCGCCGCCCGAAAAGTTTGAAGGGGCCGTGGGCGTAGGCATCCACCCCGCTGCGGGTGTAGTGGTAATCCCCCTGCGTGGAGGCATAGCTGAGCTTATTGGTGAGGGCATTTACCGTCGAATAGGAATAGGCATACTTGTAATACTGGCGCCAGTCCCGTTGATTGAAGACCAGCTTGGCCAGCCATTCATTGTCGAAACGGTGCTCGATGCTCGCTGCGTATTCATCCATCCGATAGCTCAGCCGCCCCCAGTCCGGCACGTAATAGTTGGAGCGGGATTGATTGAGTTGCTGGTAATGGCCGCTGGCGTCGGTGATGCTGGAGGTGGGCAGCCCGGAAGAGGGGGCTTTTACATTCGAGTTTTGGCTCGTGACCGTAAACGCCAGGGTGGTGGCCGGGCTCAGATCGTATTCGAGCGTACCCATGCCCAATTGTTTGTCGTTGCGGGTATGGTCGTAAAAATAGCCCCGGTTCTGATCTGCGAGTACGACCCGGCTGCGCAGGGTTTTGTCGGCGTTCAGGGGCGTGCTCAGATCGACATCCAGCCGCTTGTTGTCGTAGGAGCCATAGCTGAGGGTGCTGGTGAAGCCGAATTCGCTCCCAGGCCGTTTCCTGACCAGATTGACCATCCCGCCCGGTTCACCCACGCCCCGCAGCAGGCCATTGGCGCCGCGCAGCAATTCAACGCGCTCGTAAACGGCCAAGTCAAACTGGTGGGACGGATGCATTCCGTTGTAGGACGGAACGCCGTCATACATCACCCCCAGGCCGTAGCCCCGGGAGAGGTACTGGAAGTTCAGATTATCGTTGGCGATCACCGTCACCCCCGGTAGTTGCTGGAGCGCTTCGGGCACGGTGGTGAGCCCCTGGGTTTCGATCTGCTGGCGAGTCAGCACCGAAACCGATTCGGGAATTTCCTTGCGATTCACCGGCACCTTGCCGGCCACCGTGGCGAGGGGCGCGTGGTAGCCCGTGTCCGGCTGTGCCTGTACCACAACAGGGGCGAGTTCTTTGGCCTCTTCGGCCCAGGCCCCGGTGCAACAGGTGGCGAGCAGCAGGGCGATGGGGGTCGGGCGGGTCATCAGGGCTGGCCAGCCAGCCTTGGGGGATGTGAGGGGCTTCATTTGTCCAGAGCCATCCAGTCGAATTGAAAGGCCTGGACTATAAGAAAGCGCG
>JAJTBM010000123.1 GCA_021286885.1 Rhodocyclales bacterium | reverse complement strand
GCCTGAAGAGAACACAGGGGGGTGATGGCCTGGGCCATGGCGGGCAGTGTGGCCAGGGAGCTTCCCAGGGCAAGGGCGGTGGCGGCAAACAGTTTTGCAAGTTTCATCATGATCTCCTGATATCCAAAATAAGCAAGTGGGCTAGGCGGAGCACGGATGATGATTTAATTGTTTTGTTTTGCCGCGTTAATTTTTGTCTGCGCTGGGTGGTTTTTTGTCACTTTTCTGGTGTCTGTGGTCTGCACCGAACATTCATTAAAATAGTCTATTTGGATTTAATTGATTTGGTCTTAGCGGGGCGGTTTTTTGTCAGTTTTCAGTCTTTTTTTGCGTGTGCGTGGCGCTTGGTTAAATAGTCCAATTAGACTAATTTTAATTTTATTTTTTGATTAGATTAATTAAATCAATTGGTTGTGATTTTTTGTCGTTTGCTTTCTGCATCAGGCCGAGCGCCTTGCATGATGCTGGCCTGATGCGGCGTGGCATTCAGCGTACGGCCAGGGGGGCCAGATTCTTTGAGGTTTCGGCAGACCAGCCACCGCCCAGCGCCCGGATCAGATTAACCGTGGCCCGGGCCCGCTCGCCGTCCAGGGTGACGGCAGTGCGCTGGTGCTGGAGTACGCTGCGATCTGCGTCAATCACATTGAAATAGCTGATCGCACCTTCCCGATAGCGCACGTGCGACAGATGGGAGGCCCGTTGGGCGGCTTCCACTGCCCGATCCTGGGCCGCATTCTGTTCGTTCAGCAGGCGCAGCTGGGCCAGGTTGTCTTCAACCTCCTTGAAGGCCTGCAGAATGGATTGGCGATACTGGGCCACGGCTTCGGCATAAACGCTGTTGGCCTGGGCCACGCCCGCCTCCCGGGCGCCCCCGTCCAGCACCGGCAGGGTGAGCAGGGTGCCCACCAGGGGGCCGAGCACATAGGCCTGGCTGGCGCTCTTGAACAGATCTCCCAGGCGGCCAGATTCATAGCCCAGGGTGCCGGTCAGGCTCAGGCGCGGAAAGTAGGCGGCCTTGGCCGCGCCTATCCGTGCGTTGGCGGCGGCCATGCTGCGCTCGGCTGCGGCAATGTCCGGGCGCCGTTCGAGCAGGGCCGAGGGCAAGCCGGTGGGCACTTCCAGCTGCAGCCGGGCGATGGGGCGGGGGGGCAGGCTGAAGCGGGCCGGGGATTTGCCCAGCAAAATAGCCAGGGCATGTTCGGCCACGGCCCGCTGGCGCGCCACGCCGGCCACCTCGGCTTCGGCGGCTGCAAGCTCGGTGCGGGCCTGGGCCAGCTCCAGTTCGCCAATGTCGCCTGCATCAAAACGGCGTTGCAGCAGTTGCAGGGCTTCCTGGCGCAGCTTGACGGTATCGGCGTACAGGGCCTGGGTGCCATCCAGTTCACGCACCCAAAAATACGCCTGGGCCACGTCGCCCTGGAGGGCGAGCAGGGTGGCGTGGAACAAGGCTTCGTCCCGCTCCGCATCCAGTCGGGCTGCGTTGGCGGTGTTGTCGAGCCGGCCGAACAGATCCACCTCATAGGCCACGCTTGCCTGACCGCGCCACAGGGTTTGGGCGCGGGTGCCGGCATTGGCCGCCAGCCCCTGGGCGGCGGGTGAGGCCTGTTGGCGGGTGGGCCCAAAGCCTATCCCCACCTGGGGGAACAGGGCGGCGCGGGCGCTGTGCTCCAGGGCCCGGGCCTGGCCCAGGCGGGCGGCGGCGATGCGCAGATTCTGGTTGGCTTCCAGAGCCTGCTGTTCCAGGGCGTTCAGGGTGGCGTCGTCAAACACCCGCCACCATTCACCCCGGGCATGGGTGTCGGCGGGTTGGGCGAGCTTCCACGGGGCCTCTGCCGGCGGCTGGGGGGCCTCCTTGTACTGGGCCGGCAGGGCCATGTCCGGTTTTGGGTGGATGGGGGCGAGGGTGCAGCCCGCCAGCAAGCTCAGGCTGCTCAGGCCCGCCAGCAGGGGGGCCGTGAAGGAAGATCCGGATTTCATCGGTTTACTCCTGGTAGGCATGGGGGGCAGCGGCAGGGCTCGCCACCAGCGGGGCATCGTGGTGGGTGGCCGAATGCAGCGGGTGCTTTTTGTCCAGAGTGCGCAGCAGCACGTAGAACACCGGCGTCAGGAACAGCCCGAACAGGGTCACCCCCAGCATCCCGAACAGCACCGCAATCCCCATGGCGTGACGCATTTCAGCGCCCGCGCCAGAAGACAGCACCAGGGGCACCACGCCCATGATGAAGGCGATGGAGGTCATCAGGATGGGGCGCAGCCGCAGGCGGCTGGCGTCGATGGCGGCGCGCACCGGAGTGCTGCCCTGGAGTTCCAGTTCCCGGGCGAATTCGACGATCAGAATCGCGTTTTTGCACGCCAGCCCCACCAGCACCATCAGCCCGATTTGGGTAAAGATGTTGTTGTCGCCGTCGGTCAGCCAAACGCCGCCCAGGGCCGCAAACAGGCTGGTGGGCACGATCAGGATCACCGCCAGGGGCAGGGTCAGGCTCTCGTACTGGGCGGCCAGCACCAGGAAAACCAGCAGCACGCTGATCGGGAAGACCCAGACGCCCGCGTTTCCGGCCAGGATTTTCTGGTAGGTCAGATCCGTCCATTCAAACTTCACGCCCCGGGGCAGGGTGGCTGCGGCCACCCGCTCGGCGGCCGCTTCGGCCTGGGCCGACGAATAGCCGGGGGCCGGCCCGCCGTTGATGTCGGCAGCGGTGTAGCCGTTGTAACGCACCACCATCTCCGGCCCGTGGCTTTGCTTCACCTGAATCAGGGACGAGAGGGGCACCATCTCGCCGGCGGCGTTGCGTACCTTGAGCTGGCCGATGTCTTCCGGGTGGGCCCGGAAGGGGGCGTCGGCCTGGGCGCGCACCTGATATACCCGGCCAAAGCGGTTGAAGTCGTTCACGTACTGGGAGCCCAGGTAGATCTGCAGGGTGTCGAACACGTCGGTCACGGAAACGCCCAACTGTTTGGCTTTGGTGCGATCCAGATCCACATCCACCTGCGGCACATTGATCTGGTAGCTGGAGAACATGGGGCCCAGGGCCGGCTCCTGGCGGGCGGCCTCCATGAAGGCATTGGCCGCCGTGTTCAGTTCGCCGTAGCCCACGGCGCCCCGGTCTTCGATCTGCATCTTGAAACCGCCCACGGTCCCCAGGCCCATCACCGGCGGGGGCGGGAAGGTGGCAATAAAGCCTTCCTGAATGGCCGAGAACTTCTGGTTGAGGGCTGCCGCAATCGCACCCGCCGAGAGGGCCGGGTCTTGGCGTTCGGCAAAGGGTTTCAGGGTGACAAACACAATGCCGGCGCTGGAGCTGTTGGTGAAGCCGTTGATCGACAGGCCCGGGAAGGCCACCGCGTGCTCCACCCCGGGCTGGGCGAGGGCGATGTCGCTCATCTTGCGGATCACCGCTTCGGTGCGATCCAGGGATGCGCCGTTGGGCAGCTGGGTGAAGCTGACCAGATATTGCTTGTCCTGGCCCGGCACAAAGCCCCCCGGCACCAGGTAAGACAGCCCGATGGCGCCGCCGATGAGGGCCAGATAGAGCCCGATGGCCCCGGTCTTGTGGGCGATGATGCCAGTCACGCCCTGGCTGTAGCGCTCCGAAGAACGCTGGAAAAACTGGTTGAAGCGCCGGAAGAAACCGCCCAGCCAGCGATCCATCTGACGGGTGAGCCAGTCCGGTTGGGCTGCGTGCCCCTTGAGCAGCAAGGCCGCCAGGGCAGGGGACAGGGTGAGGGAGTTGATGGCCGAGATCACCGTGGAGATGGCGATGGTCATCGCAAATTGCTTGTAGAACTGGCCGGTCAGCCCGGTCATGAAGGCCAGGGGCACGAACACCGCGACCAGGGTGAGGGCAATCGCGATGATGGGGCCCGACACTTCCCGCATGGCCCGGTAGGTGGCCTCCCGGGGGCTGAGGCCGGCCTCGATGTTGCGCTCCACGTTTTCCACTACGACGATGGCGTCATCCACCACGATGCCGATGGCCAGCACCATCCCGAACAGCGACAAGGCGTTGATCGAATAGCCAAACCCGAGCATCAGTGAGAAGGTGCCCACAATCGATACCGGCACCGCCAGCAGCGGGATGATGGAGGCGCGCCAGGTCTGCAGGAACACGATCACCACCAGCACCACCAGGGCCACCGCTTCCAGCAGGGTGTGCACCACGGCTTCAATGGAGGCGCGCACGAACTGGGTGGGGTCGTAGACAATCTCGTACTTCACCGAATCGGGGAAGTCCTTGGCCAGCTCGGCCATGGTTTCCCGCACGGCGCTGGAAATCTCCAGCGCATTGGCGCCGGGGGCCTGGAAGATGGGAATGGCCACGGCTTGCTGGTTGTCGAGCAGGGCCCGCAGCCCGTATTCAGCGGCGGCCAGTTCCACCCGGGCCACGTCACCGAGCCGGGTCACACTCCCGCTGGCCGATGACTTGAGGATGATGTCTGCAAATTCCTCGGTGGTCTTGAGCCGCCCCTGGGCGTTCACGTTCAGCTGGAGCGGCACCCCCGCTTGGCTCGGGGAGGCGCCCAGGGTGCCGGCGGCCACCTGCACGTTCTGTTCCCGGATGGCACGCACCACCTCGGCGGCGGTCAGGCCCCGCTGGGCGACTTTGGTCGGGTCCAGCCAGATCCGCATGGCGTAGTTGCCGGAGCCGAACATGCCCACCTCGCCCACGCCCTTGATCCGGGCCAGCCGGTCTTTGACGTTGATGAGGGCGTAGTTGCGCAGATAGGTCATGTCATACCGCTCATCCGGCGAGATCAGGTGCACCACCATGGTCAGGGCCGGCGAGCTTTTCAGGGTCGTCACCCCCAGGCGCTGCACGTCTTCGGGCAGGCGCGGCAGGGCCTGGGAAACCCGGTTCTGGACCAGTTGCTGGGCCTTGTCCGGGTCTACGCCCAGCTGAAAGTTGACGGTCACCGTCAGGTTGCCGTCGCTGTTGGCCTGGGATTGCATGTACAGCATGTTCTCCACCCCGTTGATGGATTCCTCCAGGGGGGCGGCCACGGTTTCGGCGATCACCTTGGGGTTGGCGCCCGGGTACTGGGCGCGCACCACCACCGAGGGAGGCACCACCTCGGGGTATTCCGAGATGGGCAGCTTGAACACCGCAAGTATCCCGGCGAGCAGGATCAGGACCGAGATCACCCCCGCAAAGATGGGGCGATCAATAAAGAATTTTGAGACGTTCATGGTGTGTTTCCGCCCTGGTTCAGGTTTTCACCGGCTTGGGCTCGCCGTGGGATTCAATGCCTGCCGCCCGGCCCTTGCCAGGGCTGCGCGGCTCGGGTGGGGTAAGACTCCCCATTTCGCTTTCCCGGGGGCTGACCACATCCCCCGGGCGCACGCGCTGGAGCCCGTTCACCACAATCCGCTCCCCGGCCTTCAGGCCCTGCTCGATGATGACCAGCCCCTGCTGGGTGGCGCCGGTATGGACTTCCCGGTATTCAGTCTTGTTGTCCGGGCCCACCACCAGCACGAAGCGCTTGTCCTGGTCGGTGCCCACGGCCTTTTCGTTGACCAGCAGGGCCGGGCGCTCCTGCCCGCCCCCCAGCCGGATGCGGGCATACAGGCCCGGGATCAGGCGTCCGTCGCTGTTGTCGAACAGGGCGCGTACCCGGATGGTTCCTGACGTGCTGTCCAGCCGGTTATCCACCGAATGGATCTGCCCCGCCCGGGCGTAGCCCTCCTCGTTGGCCAGCCCCAGCCCCACCGGCAGCGGGGTGTTGCGGGCCGGGCTCACGTAGCGCAGGAAGGTCTGCTCATCCACATCGAAGCTGGCATAGATCCGGTCGGAAGACACCATGCTGCTCAGGGCCGGGCCCCCGTTCGCACTCACCAGATTGCCGACGGTGATTTCGGCCCGCGACATGCGCCCGCTGATGGGGGCCACGATGCGGGTGTATTCCAGATTCAGCTGCGCCACCCGTAGGGCGGCCTGGGCCGCCTGCAGGCCTGCGGCCCCATCCCGGGCGGCGTTCTGCTTTTCTTCAAAGTCCCGTTTGGCGATGGCGTTGTCGCCCAGCAGACGCTCGCTGCGTGCCAGCTCGGCGGCGGTATAGCTGGCCCGGGCCTCGGCGGCGCTGACCTGGGCCTGGGCCCGAGCCACTTCGGCGGCGTAGGGGCGCGGATCAATGGTGAACAGGGGCTCACCCTTCTTCACCAGGGCCCCGTCCTTAAAGTGCACGGCTGTCAGGATGCCGGACACCTGGGGGCGAATCTCCACCCGATCCACCGCCTCCATCCGGCCAGAAAAGTATTGCCAGTCGATGATGTTACGGCTCACCACGGGAGCCACATCCACCGGCGTGGCCTGGGCGGCGGCGGAGGTGTCGGCATGGGCTTCGGGGCTCCGGGACAGGCCCCAGGCGCCAGCAGTGATCACCACAATGCTAGCCAGGGCCAAATACAGGGTGAGGGTTCGGGCCCGGGGGCCGGGGGCGCTGGAATGCGGGTTCGGTTGGGAGGTCGACATGATGATGCTCCTTCAGGGCGAGGGCAGAATGGCGTGGCCCGGGGCGCCCCATGCGCCCAGGCGTTGATGGAGAAAGGCCGCAAGCTCGGTGAGGAGCGGCGGGTGTTGGGGCAGCCCGGCGTGGGTGACGTCAAAGCGGGTGATCTGGGTGGGCACGCCCGCCGCGATCAGGGCGCTGGCGTAGTGTTCGGCCTCCCGGTGCAGCACGTCGCACCGGGCGGTGGCCAGGTAGGTGGGCGGCAGCCCGTGCAGGCGGCGTGAGGTCAGGGGCGCCGCATAGGGATGCAGGCGCGCCTGGGGGCGGGGCAGGTACTGGGCGTAGCGCTGGGCGCAGGTCTGGGGCAGAAGGTCGGAGCCCAGCCGGGCCGGGTCGCCAAGCAGCGTCATGCTGGGGTCGAGCATGGGCCCGATCAGGATCTGGGCGGCCAGGGCCGGGCCGTTGCGATCCCGGGCAATCAGGGCCAGGGCCGCCGCGATGCTACCGCCAGCATCATCCCCCCCGACCCCCAGCCGCCGGGCATCCAGCCCCCAATGGGGCCCATGGCTGCCCAGCCAGACCAGGGCCGCGTAGGCATCCTCCGGCGCGGCAGGGAAAGGGCAGCGGGGCGCCAGGGAGTAGGCCACCGAGAGCACCGCGACCCCCGCTTGGTGGGCGAGGGCGCAGGCGATGGCATCGGCCTCGTCCAGGGAACCCGCCACAAAACCGCCCCCGTGCAGATAGAGCAGCGCAGGCAGGGGCTGGCGGGCATCGGAAGGCCGGTACAGGCGGGCCCCCAAGGGTGCCAGGGGGCCGGGGAGCTGGAGCGGGGTAATATCCAGCCGGCTGCCGGGTCTAGGAAGTGCGTCCATGGCAAACGTGGGGCGGTTGGCAAGGAGCGCATTTTGGGTGTTATATTTGAACGAATAAATATCGCGTTTTTGACAATACTATTCGTAAATCACGAATAATAAATCGGCTGTCTTGCCCCAGAAAGGAGCCCTCCCGTGGATCGCTTCCAAGCCATGAAGGTGTATATGGCCGTGGTGGATGCGCGCAGCTTCAGCCGCGCCGCCGACAATCTGGCCCTGCCTCGGGCCACGGTGACCACCACCATCCAGAGCCTGGAGAACCTGCTCCAGGTGCGCCTGCTCAACCGCACCACCCGGAGCGTGAGCCTGACCCCCGACGGGGCCGCCTACTATGAGCGCTGCGCTCGGCTGCTGGGAGAGCTCGAAGAGATCGAGGCCTCTTTTCGGGATGTGGCCCAGCGGCCCCAGGGGCGGCTGCGCATCGACGTGCCCACGGTCATCGGGCGCTTGATCCTGATCCCCAAGCTGTATGAGTTCCGCCAGCTCTACCCGGATGTGGAGTTGGTGATCGGCATGAGCGACCGCCCGGTTGATCTGGTGCAGGAGGCCGTGGATTGCGTGATCCGGGGCGGTGAGCTGCTGGATTCATCCTTGGTGGCGCGACGCATTGGCAGCATCAGCTTCGTGACCTGCGGCGCTCCGGCCTACCTCCAGGCCTACGGCACCCCC
>JAJTBM010000122.1 GCA_021286885.1 Rhodocyclales bacterium | reverse complement strand
GATCCTGAAGTTCCTGATCACCTCCCGGTCCTTCTACGGTATGTCTACCTTTGAAGGCCCGATGATGGCGATCAAGACCGTGAATGCGCTCTCCCACTACACCGACTGGACTGTGGGTCACGTGCACTCCGGCGCTCTGGGCTGGGTTGCCATGGTGTCCATCGGCTCCATGTACTACCTGATCCCGCGCATGTACGGCAAGACCGAGATGTACTCCACCAAGCTGATCACCACCCACTTCTGGATCGCGACCATCGGCATCGTGCTGTACATCGCCTCCATGTGGATTTCTGGCGTGATGCAGGGTCTGATGTGGCGTGCTACCAACCCGGACGGCACCCTGACCTACTCCTTCGTTGAATCTGTGAAGGCCAGCTACCCCTTCTGGACCATCCGTGTCATTGGCGGCGTCCTGTTCCTCACTGGCATGCTGATCATGTTCTACAACATGGTGAAGACCATTGCCGGTCAGAAGCCTTACGAAGCCCCGGTGCTCGCTCCGGCTGGCGCTCACTGATCGGGAGAAATATAAATCATGGCTCAATCTAAGCACGATTTTATTGAACGCAAGGTCGGTTGGCTGATGCTGTTCACGGTCCTTACCGTGAGCGTGGGTGGTCTGGTGGAAATCGTTCCGCTGTTTCACATGAAGTCCACCACCACTCCGGTGGAAGGCCTGACCCCTTACGATCCCGTTCGCCTGGCCGGTCGTGACATCTACATCCGTGAGGGCTGCTACAACTGCCACTCCCAGATGATTCGTCCCTTCCGTGCAGAAACCGAACGCTACGGCCACTACTCCGTGGCAGGCGAGTTCGTGTATGACCACCCCTTCCAATGGGGCTCTAAGCGTACTGGCCCGGATCTGCACCGTGTGGGCGGTCGTTACTCCGACCAATGGCATCGTATTCACCTGCTGAATCCGCGTGACGTGGTGCCCGAGTCCAACATGCCGGCTTTCCCCTGGCTCGATCGTCCGGCCAAGTCCGACGACATCGAAGCCAAGATGGAAGCCCTGCGCAAGGTTGGCGTTCCCTACTCTGACGAAGAGATCAAGGGTGCCCGCAAGCAGCTGGAAGGCAAGACCGAACTCGAAGTGCTGATCGCCTATCTGCAAGGTCTTGGTACCGCCCTGAGCGCTGGCAAGCAGGTTGCAGCAGCCCCGGCTGCCGTGGCTGCCGCCCCGGCCGCTGAAGCTGCTGCCGAAGCAGCTCCGGCCCCCGCCGCTCCGGCTCCGGAAAAACAGTAAGTACTCGTGAAACAGGAGGGCTAAGCCTTGGATATCAACGACGCGCGTTCCGTGATGACGGTTCTGGCACTGGTGAGTTTTGTGGCCATCTGCCTGTGGGCTTACAGCAGTCACGCACGCAAGGGGTTTGACGAGGCCGCTCTCCTGCCTTTCGGCGAGGACGACTTGCCTGTGCCCGACAAGGGCCGGCAAACCAAGGAAGGAAATGAAAATGGCTGACTTTGTTAGCGGTTTCTGGAACGCCTATGTGATGGTGCTGGTGTTCCTGAGTATTGGTTTTGTGGTGTTCGTGCTGGTGTCTAACACCACCAAGCGTCCCACCGGGCCTGTGACCCTGCAGGATCACGTCTGGGACGAAACGCTCCAGGAGTACAACAACCCGCTGCCCCGCTGGTGGATGTACATGTTCTGGCTGACCATTGTGTTCTCCATCGGCTATCTGGTTCTGTTCCCCGGTTTTGGTGATAACCAGGGCAAGCTGGGCTGGTCTGCTGCTGGCCAGTGGGAGGCCGAGCAAAAGGCTGCTGCTGAAAAGTATGGTCCGATCTTTGCCAAGTATCGTGGCATGGATCTGAACGCTGTGGCTGCCGACAAGGAAGCCAATGCCATGGGTCAGCGCCTGTTCCTGACCTACTGTGCCCAGTGTCACGGCGCTGACGCCAAGGGTGCCAAGGGCTTCCCCAACCTGACTGACAACGATTGGCTGTACGGCGGCGAGCCCGAAACCATTCAGACCACCATTCTGGGTGGCCGTCAGGGCATGATGCCCCCGTTTGGCCCCGCGCTGGGTGCCGATGGTGTCAAGGACGTGGCCAACTACGTGCGTTCCCTGTCCGGTCTGGCTCACGACTCCCTGCGTGCTCAGCGCGGCAAGGAAATCTTTGCCCAGAACTGCGTGGCTTGTCACGGTCCGGAAGGCAAGGGCACCCCTGCCATTGGTGCTCCCAACCTGACCGACAAGACCTGGCTGTATGGTTCTGCTGAAGCCACCATCATCGAGACGGTGACCAAGGGTCGTACCAACCGGATGCCTAACTTCAAGGAGTTCCTGGGTGAAGACAAGGTGCACCTGCTGGCTGCCTATGTCGTGAGCCTGTCCAAGAACACCGCAGCACCGGCTGAAGAAAAGAAGTAACACGCAGTAAGTTGTTGTACCGATAACATGCGTTATCAAGAGATTCCCCGGGTAGCCCCCGGGGAATTTCTGGTCTTAAATATTAGAATATTATTAATTGGCGAATATCATGCAGCCAGAAACAAACGCCCCAAAAAAAGCTGGAGCCGCCAAGGCTTCCGGTGACATGGAAGAAACTCTGTATGCCGTCCGGCAAAAGGTTTATCCCCGTGCAGTGACCGGTGTATTTGCCACCTGGCGGTGGACTATGGTCTGGATTACCCAGATCCTGTTTTATGGCCTGTGCTGGTTGCCTTGGAATGGGCGGCAGGCGTTTCTGCTGGATCTCGTCAATCGCAAGTTCTACATCTTTGGCTGGGTTTTCTGGCCCCAGGACGTATTCTTCCTGGCAATCCTGCTGATCATCGCTGCGTATTCATTATTCTTCTTTACGGCGATAGCCGGTCGTCTATGGTGTGGCTATGCCTGCCCGCAGACTGTCTATACCGAAATCTTTACCTGGATCGAGGAAAAGATCGAAGGTAACCGAGCCCAGCGCATGAAGCTGGATCAGGCCCCCATGAGTGGTCGCAAGCTGGCCCTCAAGTCGGCCAAGTTCGGTGCCTGGATACTCTTTTCGCTCTGGACAGGCTTTACCTTGGTGGGTTATTTCACGCCGATCAAAGAACTGCTTCAAGAGGCAGCCACCTTCAGTTTTGGCCCCTGGGAACTGTTCTGGATCTTCTTCTACGGTGGCTTCACCTACCTCTTTGCCGGCGTGATGCGGGAGCAGGTGTGCAAGTACATGTGTCCCTATGCTCGCTTCCAGGGCGTAATGTTCGACCCGGACACCCTGGTGATCACCTACGACACAGAGCGTGGCGAGCCCCGCGGCGCGCGGCGTAAGGGCGTTGATCCCAAGAGCGTCAGCAAGGGAAGCTGCGTGGATTGCGGCATCTGCGTTCAGGTCTGCCCGACCGGGATTGATATTCGGAACGGGATGCAGTACGAATGCATCGGCTGTGCGGCGTGCATTGACGCCTGCGACCAGGTGATGGAAAAGATGGATTACCCCAAGGGGCTGATTCGTTACACCACCGAGAACGCCCTGAAGCGCCACTGGGGTCGGAAGGAAATCCTGGCCCACGTGATGCGCCCCCGGACGCTGTTGTACGCAGGCGTTCTGCTGGCCATCTGCATCGGTTTTGTCTGGGGTCTGGCGACCCGTTCGACTTTGCGGGTGGATGTGATCAAGGATCGCTCGACCCTCAGTCGGGAAGTGGAAGGTGGGCAGATTGCGAACGTGTACAATCTGCATGTGATGAACATGACTGAAGCACCGCGCCGTTTCGTGCTGAAGGCCGAGGGTCTGGATGGAATCAAGATCAGCCCCGAGCGTCCCTTCGAGGTGGATGCAGCTGGCTTGAAGGCGGTGACCATCGAGGTGACGGCTCCGCCGGAGTCTGGAAAGCCCGGCTCCAATCAGATCTTCATTGAGGTGAAGGCTGAGGATGATCCTTCGGTTCATGTTCGTGAGAAGACCGTCTTCCTTTTACCGCAATAGATCCGAGATTGATTCATGAATACGTCTGCCACTTCTGCCCCTCAAACGATCAAGCCCTGGTACAAGGAGCGCTGGACCTGGATGCTGATGGTCATGCCGGCCACGGCGGTAGTTGCCGGGTCTGTCACTATGTGGCTTGCGGTGAGTTCGTTTGATGGGCTGGTTGCAGACGACTATTACAAGCAGGGCCTGGCCATCAACCAGACCCTGGCCCGTTCGGCGGCCGCCCAGGTTGAGGGCTTGAAGGCGGAGGTGAATTTCACTGCAGATCGTGTCAGTATCCAGCTGAACGCTCGAGAGGGCGTCAAGTTGCCGGATACTGTCGTGTTTACGCTGGCCCACCCGACCAAAGCCGGCCTGGATCAAAAAATTACGCTGGCAGGGCAGGGGGGGCATTATGAAGCCAAGCTTCTGGCACCCCCGGGTAGTGCCCGCTGGAAAATCCTTATAGAAGATGAGTCCCGCAGCTGGCGGCTGAACGGGACCGCATTCCTCCCCACAGAGACGCAGGTTCGCCTTGATGCGGCGGACTTAAAACCTGTCGATTAAAAATGGAGGAATATCATGGCCTGGAAAGAACTGTTCAGCACTGACATCGGTTTGTTGAGCATGTTTACGATTGGTTTTGTCCTGGTGATGGGGGGTTACCTCTATCGCTTCGCAAAAAACCATATCGCGGAGGATGAAAAGCACTCTCACGGTTGATTTGCCGGGGCTGGTGTTCCCAGCCCCCCTGCTTTGCTCAAAGGAGGTCGATCATGCTGAAGCTGATACAGGTTCTTTGGCCATCTTTTCTGGTGGCTGCAGTGGCTGAAATAGTGTTTTTTACGGTCATTGACCCTAAAACGCCGTACTTGCTCGGTGAGCCTGTTGCCATGTCGGCAATAGCAACGTATTCGATTGGTTTCTTTGGGTTTTGGCTGGTTGGCGCAGGCTCCAGTCTGGTGACGCTGTTCTTTCAGCGCGGAGCCACGGAAATCAATCATTTGCCGGCCAACGGCATGGAGGCCGCCTCCCGGCTGTGATCCGGTTTCCCCTGATGGGGGACGGTAAACCGAAGGTGTTTAAACAAAAGCCCCGTAGCGTTGCTGCTGCGGGGCTTTTGCGTTGGGCCTGCTACACCCACGGAGTGGGATGCGGATGGGGGCAGGTTTAGCGGTAGACCAGCACCGGAATCTTGCTGTGAGTCAGAACCTTTTGGGTTTCACTCCCCAGCAGGAAGCCCTTGAGGCCGCGCCGGCCATGGGAGGCCATGAAGATCAGGTCGCATCCATCCCGCTCAGCGGCCTGGATGATGCCTTCGTATGGAATCTCGCTGACAGCCGTGTCGGTAACGGATTCAACTCCGCCCGCCGTGGCTTCTGCTTGGGCCTTTTCCAGGATGGTGGCGGCTTCGGCAGCCGCTGCCTTGGCAAACTGTTCTGGTGTGGTCGGATCGATGAGGGCGCCTTCCCCGTAAATGGGCATGGGGAAATCCGGCTGGGCGTAGAAGAAGGTGATCCGCGCTCCGGCTTCCCGCGCAAAGCTGACGGCTCGGGTGACAGTGGCGCTGGACAGCTCCGAACCGTCAGTGGGGACCAGAATATTCTTGAACATGGTATGTCACTCCTGTGGAACGCTGTGAGCTCATTATAAGACCGTCTCTAAGCCACCCGGGATTGATGCTGGTCAAGCGATCTGCGGGTTTTCAGGATCAGGATTTGTGCGGTGCACATGTGCGTATCGGCGGTGTTGGCCAAGAAGGCTGCGCGCCGTGGCGATGAACCCAGGAGAGAATCATGACCCAGCACACCACAGCCATGCCTTTGGGCATCGCGCGCAAGACTGTTGAAGGAATTCATCATGCCTTTGAGTCGACTTTCGACCCCTTGGGCATGAGCGCCCCGCTGCTGCATGCTCAGCTGGCCTGGCTGGCCCATCCGCAGGAGTTGAGTGATGCCTTGCTCAAGGCGTCGGGTAGTTTGTGGGCGCTGCAGATGCATACCTGGAAGCGAGCCATGGGGCTCCCCAGTCCAGACCCGGTAAAGCCCCATGAGGACGATAACCGTTTTGCTGATCCGGTCTGGAAAGAGGCACCTACCTGGGATCTGATCAAGGAGTGGTATCTGATCCTGACCCATCATGTGCAAGATATGCTGTATGAAACACCGGGGCTTTCGCAAAAGGATAGACGCCGGGCGGCTTTCTGGTGGCGCAAGTGGCTAAATGCAGTGGCGCCCACCAATTTTCTGCTGACCAACCCGGTAGCCCTGCGTAAGGCGAGCGAAACGGGGGGCGCGAGCCTGCTCCAGGGGTTTCAGAATTTTCTGGCGGATCTGGAAGCAGGCAATGTGCGGATGACCGACCCCAAGGATTTTAAGGTGGGGGGCAATCTGGCAACCACGCCTGGCCAGGTGGTGTTTCGTAATGATCTGCTGGAGCTTATTCATTACACCCCTACGCGCCCCCAGATTCGGCAAATGCCTGTGCTGATCGTGACACCCTGGATCAACAAGTTTTATATTCTGGATCTTAATTCCAAAAAGAGCATGGTGCGTTATTTGCTCGATCAGGGATTGGATGTGTTCATTACCAGCTGGAAAAACCCGGGCCCCGAAATGCGGGATGTCCGGTTTGATGATTATCTGGTGCGGGGCGTCCAGGCTGCGGTGGATGCCGTACGCCAGATGTCCGGGCAGGACAAGGTGCATGCGGTAGGGTATTGCATTGGTGGTACGGCTCTGGTTACTTACCTTGCCTGGGCGAATCGTCATTTTGCCCCTGCTGATGTGCCGGTGGCCCATTACAGCCTGTTCACCACGCTGGTGGATTTTCACAAGCCGGGCGATATCGAAGTATTCATCGACGAGGCGAGCGTGCAGTATCTGGCCCGTAATATGGCCCGGACTGGCTATCTGGATGGAGCGGAAATGGCTTCGGCTTTCCGGCTACTACGCTCCAATAGCCTGATCTGGCATTACGTGGTTCATGGCTGGTTGTATGGAGAGCACCCCGCACCCTTCGATGTGCTTTTCTGGAATATGGACAGCACCCGGATGCCGTATGCAATGCACGCCTGGTATCTGGAGCAGTTCTATTTGCACAATCGGCTGATTCAGAAGGATGTGCTCGAGGTGGCCGGGGAGTTGATTGACCTGGAACGGGTGGTGCAGCCTGTGTATGCGGTGACGGCGGAGGATGATCACATTGCGCCCTGGCGTCAGGCTTTCCGTACCATGAACCATGTGGATGGTCCCAAGCGCTTCGTGTTGTCCAGCTCCGGGCATATCCTGGGGATCGTGAATCCTCCTGTGCAGCCACCCAAGCGGGAGTATCGGGTGGCTCCGGTGCGGCGTAGTGATACCGTGGAGACATGGTTGGGTAAGGCCGAAGCGCATACCGGAAGCTGGTGGGAGGATTGGATGCGCTGGCTGCAGCCCCAGTGCGGCCCGCTGGTTGAGGCACGTCCGGGTGCAACCGAGGCCTATCCGGCCCTGGCGCTGGCGCCTGGCTGCTATGTGCTTGAAACCTGATCCTTTGTGATAACAGCCCTCCACGCTTCCAATTTGCGGGCTTGGTTCCAGCCCGCGTGGGCTGGGCTAGTGGAGGGCAGGCGCTGCAGTGCCAAGGGGCGCTTGGGCAGGCTTGGCAGCACCAGGCGGCGAAACAGGGCCTCTGCCTTGGCTCCGTTAAAAAATACACGCTGTATATGCGGATGTTGAGCCAAAAGGGTGCCAAAATCATTGGCTGACGCGTTTTGGATGGCTTGATCCAAGCTGCCCTCCCGGGTACAGGCGCCCAGTACGTCCCACAAGCCCAGGCCTGCGTTCTGCAGGCAGTTCAGGCGCTCTTGGTAGCTCAGGGGATGGGCTTGTTCCAGCAGGCTCAAAATGATGGGCCAGAACTGATTGCGTGGGTGGGCGTAATACTCTGCAGCCTTGAGGGAGGCCTCACCGGGCATGCTACCCAGGATCAGGGTGTCGCATCCTTCCCGGATGACCGGGGAAAAACTGTAAATCAATGGCATGGGCGGGGTCTGTGGGCATATCACCATACGCAGGCGTAGTGTGGTGAGAGGATAATCTTCACGTAGGCTTGGATGGTTTCAGGGACTCAACG
>JAJTBM010000121.1 GCA_021286885.1 Rhodocyclales bacterium | reverse complement strand
TCCCCCAGACAGTGCCCAGCAGCCCGATGAAGGGCGCCGTGGAGCCCACCGAGGCCAGGAAGGTCAGGCCGTTTTCGATGCGGGCCTGGGCCTGAACCATGTAGTTGCGCAGCCCCCGGGTCAGCATCTCGCTGGCCGACAGGCCGCTGGCAATCCCCTGATCCAGCCGGCGCACATGCTGGGTATGCAGATGCAGGGCGGTACGGGCCATGCCGGCAAACACCCCGGAAGCATCCTTCTCGCCCATCACGTCCACCGCCTGCTCCAGGGTCGGCGCGGCCCAGAAGGCTTCCAGGCTCCCATCCAGGCTGCGGGCCAGGCGCCACTGGCGCACCAGCCGGGTGCCGATGATGGCCCAACTCAACACCGACAACAGGCCCAGCATCAGGGCCACCCCGTGGGACACCAGATCACCCTGGGCCCAGAAATGTTGAAAATCCATGTATTACTCCTTGAAAACACCCAACTGAAACGTCCAAACCTGCATCCGAGCCCGGCCTTCAGCTCAGGGCAAACACCACCGGCACCAGCACCCAGGCCGCCACCGGCGTTTCTCCCCGCCGGGCAGGCACGAAGCGCCAGCGGGGAACGGTCTCCAGGGCCGATTGATCGAGCCGAGGGTAACCGCTGCTCTGTTTGAGCTCCACCTGCTGGGCATTGCCCTCCGGCCCCACCCGCACCCGCAGCAGCACCGTGCCGGTTTCTCCAAGCCGTCGCGCCAGGGCGGGATAAGGCGGCTTGGGATTGCTCAGGTAATCCGCATCAAAGCGCGCCTCCACCAGGGGCTCGGCCGGGGCATGAACCGGCGCAGGCCGAGGTGCCGCAGCACCGGGCGGCGCGACCTGAGGCGCATCCGACGCGGCCCCCGCACTGCTGCTGGCCAGGGCGCTGGCGGGGAGTTCGGACTGCGTTTGGGTTTGGGGCTGGGCCACCGGCTGCGGACGCACGGGCGTACGGGGCGAAACAGGCGGCAAGGGCTGGGGCTTTTGCGGCAAGGGGCGCGGCGGGGTGGGAGCGGCCTCCTGCGCCAATAAACGCACCGCCATCGGCAAGGGCTGGGCAGGGGTCGGCACGGGAGGCGGCAGTACCGCATACACGCCTGCCAGCACCAGGGCCCCGTGCAGCCCCAGGCTCAAAAGAATGCCGCCCCCGGAGGGGCGGTCGGCAGCAAGCATGAGGCCTGGCCGGGACATGAAGAACTCCTGAATCCGCAGAAGCCGCGATTGTCCCGGAAAGTTCCGCTGGCCGAGCGCGACACCTTGTCGCAGCCCGGCCGGCGGGCAGTTCAGCGCTTCCGCAATGTCGGGAGCAACACGCTCCCTCCGAGCAGCCCGGCCACGATCAAGAGCGAAACGCCAATGGGCACATGGAACCAGGGAGCAATCAGCATCTTGACGCCGATGAACACCAGCACCAGGGCCAGGCCGTACTTGAGCAGCGGGAAGCGGTCAGCCGAGCCTGCCAGCAGGAAATACATGGAGCGCAGCCCCAGAATCGCGAAGATGTTGGAGGTGAGGACGATGAAGGGGTCCAGGGTCACGGCGAAGATGGCCGGGATCGAATCCACCGCAAACACCACATCCGAGATTTCCACCAGGATCAGGGCCAGCAGCAGCGGGGTTGCCCGACGCACCATGCGCCCCCCCTGCTCCACCCACACCACAAAACGCTCCCCATGAAAATCGGGGGTCAGGGGCAGATGCCGGCGCAGCCAGCCCACCGGCGGATTGGTGCTCAGATCGGTTTCCTTTTCGCCCGCCACCAGCATGTGCACGCCGGTAAACACCAAGAAGGCGCCAAACACGTAGAGCACCCAGCCAAACTGGCTGATCAGCCAGGCGCCGCCAAACACCATGCCGGCGCGCATCAGGATGGCCCCCAGCACTCCGTAGGTCAGCACCCGCTTTTGCAGGCTGGGCGCAACACCGAAGAAGCCGAACACCAGCATCCAGACGAACACGTTATCAACCGCCAGGGCTTTTTCGATCAGGTAGCCGGTGAGGAACTCCAGGGTGCGCGCATTGGCCACCTCGCGCCCGGCCTGCCCATCCAGGTAAAACCACAAAAAACCGGCAAAGGCGAGGCTGAGCCCCACCCAGACCAGGGTCCAGATCCCGGCCTCGCGCACGCTGACCTTGTGCTCGCGCCCACCGCCGGCCACCCACAGATCCACCGCCAGCATGCCCAGCACCACCACACCAAAGATGGCCCACAGCCACCCGTTTCCAATACTTTCCATTGCTCGCTCCCGGTTCGGAAAACAAAAAGGCCTTTCGTCCGGCGATGACGAAAGGCCCTGGTTTTCCGAAGGGATCGGAGCCGAAGACACTTTGCCAGCACGGCAAAGGTCTTGCTCACAGTGCTGGCCTGCTGGCCTTGACTGCCCGGCGACCGGAAAAAGCACTGGGCTTTTTCGGCTTGACGATCAACCGGCGTGGAGCTACTCCCCCTTGGGACAGGTGATTTATACCCGCGCAGCCCCACCCGGTCAAGGGCGAAGGCAGCGCGGGGCAGGTTCAGGCGGGCATGTAGAGGGGATACAGGGTTTCCTCTTCGCGCTTGATGCGCTCCACCAGCACCTTGCCGATGCCATCCAGTTCGTGGGCAAACTGGGGCAGCAACTCGGGGTGTTCAGCGAGGTAGCGGTAGCGTTCGAGGAAGGCCACCACCGCCTTGCCGATGTCGTCCATCTCGTGCCGGAAACTGTGCATCAGATCGTGACTGGTGGGGTCGGACGCCAGGGCATGCTCCAGGTAGATGTAGAGCCGCACGTTCTCACTCAGCAGATGGCCATGCAGGGTGTGGCGGAAGTCTTCCAGCAGCTCGGCACAGCGGGGCAGATCCTGGGCTGCAATTGCAGCCTTGATCCCGGCAAAAACCCGCAGCAACTCCCGGTGATCATGCTTGAACAGATCAATGATCTCCGGGTGATACTGGATCGAAGTACCAGGCGCCACCACCGGCGCGGGGGCTGCCGGCGCGGGTGTCGGCCGGGGGGCAGCACTTTCTTTGGCGTGCTTGCCGAAAATCAGGTCCAGCAGAAACATGATGTGCTCCTCGCAAAGGGGGGTGCGCCCGCCCTGGTAACATTGTTTTACACCATCATAATCCCAAGGGGCTAAGACGCAGTTTGACGACCGTCAAAGCCTTGCCAGAAGCATATTCACACCCGCATCAGCGGGGGCGACTTTCCCAGATTTTTTGCAAACGTTTTACCGATACGGGCATGGGCGTCTTCAATTCCTGGGCAAACAGGCCCACCCGCAGCTCCTCCAGCAGCCAGCGGAACTCCTCCAGTTGCGGGTCGCGCACGCCGGCCTTCACCTTGGCCAGCCATTCCCGCTCAAACACCTGGGCCAGGCCCTTCCACTCGGCCATCAGCTGGGCATCCCGGCTGGGGTTGTTGCGCAGCTTGTCGACCCGCACCGAAGCGCCTTTCAGGTAGCGCGGCGTCTGGGCGAGGCGTTCGTAGGGCTGGGCCACCAGGAAGTTCTTGGGCATCAGCCGGGCCACCTGGGCATTGATGTCGGCCACCACCTCGGGGAAGGTCTTGAGGCCCGCCACCCGCTTGCTGAGGGTAGCGTGCTCGGCGATCAGCTGGCCCACCAGGCGCATCAGCTCCTGGGCCACCAGGGTGATGCGCGGCTTGGCCTCCTGGCAGCGGCGCGCAAAGGCCTCGGCATCGGCGGGCCAGGGCTCCTGCAGGCAGCAACGCTCCAGGGTGGCCGTCACCAGTTGGGCCTTGAGTTCAGCCTCGGTGCCGTAGCTAATGAACTGGAGCGCCAGTTCGCGGATGCCCGGCAGCTTCTCAATGGCCTTCACCTGGGCCGACAACTCCAGCGCAAACAGCCGCGCCAGGCCGCCCCGGTGGATGCGCGCCGCCTCTTCGGGGGTGTCGTAGGGGCGCAGGGAGACGCTCGCACCGTCGTCGTGCAGGGCCGGGAAGCCGATGATGTCGCGCCCGGCCACCTTCACCTCCAGCAGCTCCGGCAAGGGGCCAAAGCTCCAGCCAGTGAAGCCCGCCAGCTGGGGCGTGTTCTGGGTAGCCGGCGCCGGAGATGCCGCCGCCGGAGCCTGGGCCCCGGCGCCCTTGCGCGGGGCAGGCGGAACCGGCGTATCGGCGGCGGGCAGGATGCGGGCGTTCTGGAAGCGGGCGGCCACCTGATCCTTGAAGCGGGTGCGCAGCTCCGACAGGTTGCGGGACTGGCCCAGCACTCGGCCATGCTCGTCCTGCACCCGGAAGTTCATGAAGCAGTGGGGATTCAGGTTCTCAAGCCGGAAGCTTTCCATGGGCAGCTTGAGGGACACCCGCTCCTCCACAAAGCGCTGGAGCGCCTTGAGCAGCGGATCATCCTGCTCGAACTCGCCCGCCTCGTAGCGCTCCATGAAGGCCGCCGCACTCTCGGCCATGGGTTGCAGCCGGTGGCGGTGCTTCTGGGGCACGGTGCGCAGTAGGGCTGTGATCTTTTCTTCGAGCAGGCCCGGCACCAGCCATTCACAGCGATGCACCGGAATCTGGTTGAGCATGGCCAGGGGCACGGTGAGCGTCACCCCATCATCGGCCTCGCCCGGTTCGTGCAGATAACCCAGCTTGAGCTTCTGGCCCAGCACTTCCAGGTGGGCCGGGAAACGGTCGGTGGTGATCCCTTCCGCATCGTGGCGCATGAGCTGGTCGCGGGTGAGCTGGAGGCACTTGGGCGCCTTTTTCTCGGCCCCCTTGCGCCAGGCCTCAAAGCTCGCCAGATCCACCACCTCGGCGGGGATCTTGGCATCGTAGAAGGCGTAGATCAGCTCCTCATCCACCAGCACATCGGGGCGGCGGGACTTGTGCTCCAGGCGCTCGATTTCGGCCACCAGGCGGCGGTTATGGGCCAGGAAGGCCATGCCCCGGGCCGGGCCTTCGGCAATTTCGCCCTGGACCAGGCCTTCGCGGATCAGCAATTCCCGGCACAGGGCCGGGTCGGTGTCCCGATAACTCACGCCCCGGCGCGGATACACCGTCAGCCCATACAAGGTGCCCCGCTCCCAGGCGCGCACCGCGCCGCTGGTCTTGGACCAGTGGGGTTCAAACAGCTGGCGCTTGAGCAGGTGGCTGCCCACTTCTTCAAGCCATTCGGGTTCGATGCGGGCCAGGCAGCGGCCAAACAACCGGGAGGTATCCACCAACTCGGCCACCATGATCCACTTGCCCGCCTTCTTGGCCAGGCTGGAGCCCGGATGGGGCCAGAACTTGATGCCCCGGGCGCCCAGATAGCTGCCCGCCGCCGGCCCGCTGGCGTCTTCGATCTTGCAGCCCAGGTGGCCCAGCAGGCCGGCCAGGAGGGCCTTGTGGATCGCATCGTAGCTGGCAGGCTCGGTGTTCTCGGCCCAGCCGTGTTCGGCGCACAGGGCGTGGAGCTGGCCGTGCACGTCGCGCCATTCCCGCAGGCGCAGCCAGGACATGAAGTTCTGCTTGCACCAGGCCTTTTGCTTGCTGGAGCTTTCGTGGCGCAGCACCTCGTCCCAGGCCTTCCAGAGGTTCCAGTACCACAGGAATTCGGATTTCTGTTCATGCTCCGGCCCCCTGAAGCGGGCGTGGGCCTGGTCGGCGGCGGCCTGGCGCTCGGGGGGGCGTTCGCGCACGTCCTGGGTTGAGAGCGCAGCGGCGATCACCAGCACTTCCTTGAGGGCGCCCCGCTCCCGGGCGGCCAGGATCATGCGCCCGATCTTCGGGTCCAGGGGCAGCTTGGCCAGTTCACGGCCCACCGGGGTCAGGGCCATGCGCCCCTCGCCCTCCTGCTCCTCCACCGCGCCCAGTTCGGCCAGGAGCTGGTAGCCATCGGCCACCATGCGCGGCAGGGGCGGGTCGATGAAGGGGAATTCGGCCACATCCCCCAGGCGCAGGGACTTCATGCGCAGGATCACCCCGGCCAGGGACGAGCGCAGGATTTCGGGGTCGGTGTGGGCGGGGCGCTTGTTGAAATCGTCCTCGTCGTAGAGCCGGAAGCAGATCCCGTCACTCACCCGACCACAGCGCCCCGCCCGCTGGCGGGCGGCGGACTGGGCCACTTTTTCAACCTGGAGCTGCTCCACCTTGTTGCGGTGGGAGTAGCGCTTGATCCGGGCGAGGCCGGTATCCACCACGTAGCGGATGCCCGGCACGGTGAGGGAGGTTTCGGCCACGTTGGTGGCCAGCACCACCCGGCGCCCCTTGGAGGCGGCAAACACCCGGGCCTGCTCCTGGGCCGACTGGCGCGCAAACAGGGGCAGGATTTCGGTGCCAGCCGCGTGATGGGCCTTGCGCAGGGCTTCGGCGGCCTCGCGGATCTCCCGCTCGCCGGGCAGAAACACCAGCACGTCGCCGGGGCCGCTGCGGTGGGCTTCGTCCACCGCATCTACCAGGGCATCGTACAGATCCCGGTCCGGCCCCCGCTCGGGGCGCGGCGCTTCGCCCGGGCGGGCGGGCTTGGGCGCGTCCCGCTCCACCGGGCGATAACGCAGTTCGATGGGGTACAGCCGGCCCGACACCTCGATCACCGGGGCGGGCTTGTCTTCGGTGCCAAAGTGGCGCGCAAAGCGCTCTGCGTCCAGGGTGGCCGAGGTGACGATGAGCTTCAGATCAGGCCGTTTGGCCAGCAACTGGCGCAGGTAGCCGAGCAGGAAGTCGATGTTCAGGCTGCGCTCGTGGGCCTCGTCGATGATGAGGGTGTCGTAGGCCGAGAGCAGCGGATCCCCCTGGGTTTCGGCCAGCAGGATGCCGTCGGTCATGAGCTTGATGTAGCTCTGGGGGCTGAGCCGGTCGGTGAACCGGATTTTGTAGCCCACGGTGCTCCCCAGCTCGCTCTTGAGCTCGTGGGCGATGCGGCTGGCGGTGGCCCGGGCGGCAATCCGGCGTGGCTGGGTGTGGCCGATCAGGCCCGCCACCCCGCGCCCCAGCTCCAGGCAGATCTTGGGCAGCTGGGTGGTTTTACCGGAGCCGGTCTCGCCACACACGATCACCACCTGGTGGGCGCGGATTGCGGCGGCAATCTCTTCCCGGCGCTGGTTAACCGGCAGATCTTCCGGAAAATCGGGCCGGGGGCAGGCCCGGGCGCGGGCTTCGCACTTCTCCACGGACTGACGGATGCGCGCCGCCAGGGCCTCGGGCAGGGCTTCCAGGCTGCGGGGCCGCTCAGGCAGGCGGCGCAGATCCCGGCGCAGGCCGGGCCGGTCGACGCTCATGCACTGTTCGAGCAGGGAATAGGGATCTGTCCGGCCAGCGGGCCGGTGGCGAGGGCTGTTCATGGGAAGGACGACAGGCGAAAGACTGGGCGACAAACAACAGGATGACCGGATCGGCGGCCCGATACGGGCCCCGGGGGGCGATTCTACCGGAAAGCGCTCCCCCGCCCCCCTGGCCGGGCTGCGCATTTTGCCCTCAAGCCGCTGGAAACTTTGGCCGATAGGGCTCATGCCGATTTCTACACGCTACAAGCCTGAGGGCGCCCCGGAGACATCATGGACAGTTCCCCTCATCTGCTTTATCAGCCTCGCTACGACTGCCGCACTGGCCAGCTGGTGGGTGCCCGACTCCACCTGGAGCACCCCGAGCGGCCAGACAGCCTGGTACTGGTTGATGCCAGCCCCGAGCATCTGACCCGCCTAGAAACCGCGATGCATCAGCTCCGGGACTGGCAACACACCCATGCCCGCCCCCTGGCCCTGAGCGTGGGTTGCACTCAGGAGGCACTGGTCGACCCGGCGCTGCAAAGTTGCGTGAGCCGTCTGCTGCTGGCCGAAGGCATCAGTGGGAGCAATCTCGAACTCAACATTCTGAGCGCCCTGCGCAACTTCGATGCCACCACCGCCCATGCACTCCAGCACCTGAAGGGGCTGGGGCTGCGCTTCGGGATCAACTCTGCCAGCCAGACCAATGTCCGGCTGGCCTGGACACGGCGCATGCCCCTGGATTTCATGGAGGTCCCGGCCGGCATGATCCAGGATGTGGCCACCGACCCGGAAGGCGTGGCGATTGTCCGGGCCCTCATCAGCCGGGCCCACAAACTGGGCATTCAGGTGAGCGCCAAGGGTGTGCACCAGACCCTGAATGCCCGCATCCTGGTGGCCAATGGCTGCGACTTCATCCA
>JAJTBM010000120.1 GCA_021286885.1 Rhodocyclales bacterium | reverse complement strand
ATGGGCCCGAAAAAGGCGCTCCGGGTCAGGGGAATCATGGCCAGCACCGCCGCCGCTGCGGTGAGGGCGATGGGGCGCAGCCGGCGCACGGCAGACTCGACAATCGCATGCCAGACCGCGAGGCCTTTTTCCATGTCTTGCTCGATCTGGTCCACCAGGATCACCGAGTTACGCATGATCATGCCAAACAGCGCAATCGTCCCCAGCATCGCCACAAACCCGAAGGGCTGGTTAAATAGCAGCAGGAAGAGCACCACCCCGATCAGCCCCAGCGGCGCGGTGAGCACCACCATCACGGTGCGCGAGAAGCTACCCAGCTGGATCATCAGCACGGTAAACACCACGCCCAGGAAGAGGGGGAAGCCGGCATTCACCGAGTTCTGGCCCTTGGCGCTTTCTTCCACGCTGCCGCCGGTCTCGATCCGGTAGCCCTCGGGCAGGCGGGCCTTGATGGCGGCCAGCTGGGGTTCCACCTGGGCCGACACGGTGGGGGCCTGGATGTGGCTATCGTAGATCTGGCCCCGGGCGATGATGCTGGGCTCCCGGTTGCGGCGCCAGACCACGCCCTGCTCATAGCTGTAGCTGATCCGCGCCACCTGGGCCAGGGGCACGCTGCGCCCGCCCGGCAGGGGCATGGCCAGGTCTTCCACCGAGGCGAGGCGTTCCCGGTCCAGCCCGTCGGCGCGCATCACCACATCAATGCTCTCGATGCCTTCCCGGAAGTAGGTGGACGTGACCCCGCGCAAGGAGGTGTTGAGGAAGTTGGCCACATCCTGGGTGCTCACTCCCAGCAGGCGGGCCTTGTGCTGATCCACATCCACCTTCAGCACCTTGGACTGTTCATCCCAATCAAGCTGCACATCCGACAGATTGGGATTGGCGCGCATCACGTCGGCCACTTCCCGGGCGTAGCGGCGCACCTGATCGATATCCGGCCCGAGCACCCGGAACTGAACCGGGAAGCCCACCGGCGGGCCGTTTTCGAGCCGGGCCACATTCCCCCGCAGTTCGCTGAAGTCGTTTTTGAACAAGGCAATCATGCGCTCGCGCAGGGCCTCCCGTTCGGGGATGCCCTTGGTCAGGATCACGAACTGGGCAAAGTTGGTGGCGGGCAGCTGCTGATCCAGGGGCAGGTAGAAGCGCGGGCTCCCGGTGCCCACATAGGCCACGTAGTTTTCGATGCCCTCTTCCTTGGCCAGCACCTGCTCAACCCGCTTGACTGCCGCCTGGGTGGCGCTGAGGGATGCGCCTTCGGGCAGACGCAGATCCACCAGCAGCTCCAGCCGGGTGGAGTTGGGGAAGAACTGCTGCTGGACGTGGCCAAAGGCCACCATCGCCGCCACGAAAATCCCCAGAGTGGTGCCGATCACCCACCAGCGACGGGCCACGCAGAAATCCACCACCGCCCGGAAGCGGTTGTAGAAGGGGGTGCGAAACACCGCATCTTCATCCCCATCAAAATGGGGCTCGCCCAGACCCAGCTTTTCGAGCAGCGCCGCCAACCGAGGGAAGCGCGGCGGCTTGCGCGGCGCCCGGGGGTCGGGCAGCAGCACATAGCCCAGGTAGGGCACCACAATCACCGCCGCCAGCCAGGAGGCAAGCAGCGCGATGGCGTTCACCTGGAAAATGGAGCGGGTGTATTCGCCGGTCGAAGACTGGGCGGTGGCGATGGGCAGGAAACCGGCCACCGTCACCAGGGTGCCAGAGAGCATGGGCCCCGCCGTGCTGGTGTAGGCGAAGGCGGCGGCGCGAGTGCGTTCCCAGCCCTGCTCCATCTTCACCAGCATCATTTCCACCGCGATGATGGCGTCGTCCACCAACAAACCCAGGGCCAGAATCAGGGCGCCCAGCGAGATTTTGTGCAGGCCCACATCAAACAGACGCATGCCAAAGAAGGTAACGGCCAGCACCAGCGGAATGGTCAGGGCCACCACCAGCCCCGTACGCAAGCCCAGGGAGAAGAAGCACACCACCAGCACGATGATGACCGCCTCGGCCAGGGAGTGCACAAACTCGCTCACCGAGCGCTGCACGGCCACCGGCTGGCTAGAGACTTCGGCCAGTTCCATGCCCACCGGCAGATTGGCCCGGACGCGGGCCAAGGTGGTTTTCAGGTGCTCGCCCAGGGCGATGATGTCACCCCCGGCGGCCATGGAGACGCCCAGCCCCAGGCCGTCCTGGCCCTGGAAGCGGAAACCCGGGGAGCGGGGCTCCACAAAGCCACGCTTCACGCTGGCGATGTCGCCAATGCGGATTTCCCGCCCGTTGGCCCGGATGCGGGTTTCGCGGATGGCCTCCACCGTGTTGTAGGCGCCGCTCGGACGCAGGTAGATGCGTTCGTCCCGGGTCTCGAAATACCCGCCCGGCGCCACCGCGTTCTGGCGCGCCAGGGCATCGCTCACTGCCTGCACGTCCAGCCCCAGGGCGGCCAGCTTGGCATTGGAGAGATCCAGGAAGATGCGCTGCTCCTGCTCGCCGATCAGATCCACCTTGGCCACGCTGGGCACCCGCAGCAGCTCGGCGCGGATCTTTTCACTTTCGGCCTTGAGCTGGGCGTAGTCGAAACCATCGCCGGTGAGGGCGTAGATGTTGCCGAACACATCGCCAAACTCATCGTTGAAATACGGGCCCCGGATACCACCGGGCAGGTTGCCCTTGATGTCGCCAATTTTCTTGCGCACCTGGTAGAACACATCCGGCATCTGGGCCGAAGGGGTCGAATCCTTGGCCACAAAGAGCACCACCGACTCGCCCGGCTTGGAGTAGCTGCGCACCACATCCAGCTGGGGGATTTCCTGGAGCTTCTTTTCGATCTTGTCGGTGAGTTGCTCCTCCACCTCCCGGGGCGTGGCCCCCGGCCAGTCGGTGCGCACCACCATGACCTTGAAGGTGAAGGGCGGATCTTCAGACTGGCCCAGCTTCTGGTAGGACAGCACCCCCACCAGCGCCAGAAGCACGATGAGGTAGCGGATCAGGGGCTGGTGCCGCAGGGCCCAATCAGACAAGTTGAAACGCTGCACGCCTCAGCCCTCCGCCTTGACGGCCACCGGCACCACGCCGGGGCTAGCGGGCTGGCGCGGACGCAGGGGCTGCCCCGCCACGATCTTGTGCACGCCCGCCAGCGCGATGGTTTCGCCAGCCTTGAGGCCTTCGCTCAACACGGCGCCATCTTCCCGATACTGGCGCACCTTGACCGGGCGCAGCACCGGCTTGACCAGTTCGCCTTCGGGCTGGAGCACCCAGACGGCGCTGCCGCCCTGGTGTTCGAATACGGCAGTGGACGGCACCAGCAGGCCCGCATCGCCCCCTTCGGCCAGGCTCACGCTGGCCGTCATGCCCAGATTCACATCGGGGCCCGGATTCTGGATGGTGACCCGAACCGCGTAGGTGCGGGTCGTCGGATCGGCGCTGGGCGCCACTTCGCGCACCTTGCCGGTGAGGGTCAGCTCGGGGCGGGCCCACAGCCGGATTTGCAGGGACTGGGCGTCCCGCAGGCGAGCGAGGCGGTTTTCGGGCACCGCAATGGCCACCTCCCGCTCGCCATCTTGAGCGAGCTTCATGACCGGAGCGGCATCCTTGACCACCTGGCCCACTTCGGTCAGTACGGCGGTAATCACCCCCGCCCGATCTGCCACCAGCCGGGTGTAGCCGGCCTGATTGCCGGCCACGCTGGCCTGGGCCTGGGCCTGTTCGACCCGGGCCTGGGCAGCGCGGAAGGCGGACTCCTTCGCATCGAGCACGCTGCGGCTCACAAAGTTGCGGGCGAGCAGATCCCGGTAGCGTTCCACCTCGGCCCGGGCAAACGCAAAATCGCTCTGGGCGGCCGCCAGCTGGGCCTTGGCCGCCTCGGCATTCAGGCCAGTATCGGAAGGATCAAGCCGGGCCAGCACCTGGCCGGCCCTCACCGCAGCCCCCACATCCACCAGGCGCTCCACCACCTTGCCCCCCACCCGGAAGGCCAGGTCGGTTTCGTGCCGGGCGCGGACTTCGCCGGTATATTGGCTGGCCCCGTTGGCGGCCCCCTGCCCCACCTTGAACACCACCACCGGGCGGGCCTGCTCGGCCACCGGCTCGGGGTGGGAACAGGCCGCCAGAAGGGCCACGGCCAGCGCGCCCATCACCATCGTGCATTGCTTGCCAGCGCTACGTGTCGTGCGTCTCATGCGTGCTTACTCCCCGGGGGCGACCCGCAGGCCGCGAAAGATCATGTCGAAATAGGTGTTGAAATAGGCTTCCGGCTGCTCACCGGGCAAACTGCAACTGCTCACACAACCGGCCACCGAGTTCTTCCAGATGGCCAGCATCAGCATCGGAAAAAACACCAGTTGGCTCAGGGTTGCGATGTCCAAGGGGCGAAAAACCCCCTTATCCACCCCGAGCTGGATCGCCTGCCCAAGGATGCCCATCCAGCGCACAGCCACCGCTTCGTGGTGATAGCTGGCCATATCGGGAAAATTGCCTGCTTCAGCCACGATAAGCTTGGCGATACCCCCTAGCTCGGTGGCCCCCACCTGGTTCCACCAATCCAGTAACAGCTCCCGCAACAACCGTTCGGGATCATTGGCCAGGGCCTCCAGCTTGCGTTCGCAGGCCTCGAACACGGGCAGCACGCTTTCCTGGATCACCGCCTTGAACAAGGCTTCCTTGCTATCGAAGTACAAGTAAAGGGTGCCTTTGGACACCCCGGCTCGGGCGGCCACTTCATCAAGGCGCGTCGCGGCAAAGCCCTTCTCCACAAACAGGCTGAGGGCGGCGGCGGTAAGTTCTCCCGGGCGGGCGTCTTTGCGACGCTGGCGGCGGGGGGATTCGGCTTCGGTCATGCGGAGGATTGCTTTAATTACTGAACAGTCAGTCAGTAATTAAATGCAAAAAAGCGGCATCTGTAAAGGGCGCCGCTTTAAAAATTTATGGCTTCATCAGCGCATACATGTATTCACGCCTGTCTCACGCTGCTGGTAGCAGCGCTGGTGGCCGGGGGCTGGCCCAGGCTCAACTCATCCAGCAGCTGACGACGGCGGGCGGGGGCATTGGCACGATGGAGAAGCCAACGCTCCCCGAGGAACTGAAGCGCCCGCTGGCGTTTTTCTTCATGGCGCGCCGTATCCTGGGGCGGAAGCGCCTCCAGCCCCCCCGCCGGCTGTGCAGAAGAAGCCTTGTCCCATAGCTGCATCTTGCCCTCTCCTCAAAAACGCTGCGCCGATCAGCACCCACGGCCAGTGTGGCGGGCCCGGCACGCCCATGCGATGAACTATAAACAGCCCGGGTTGTGACCCAGGCCCACTGAAGACGCAAAAAAACCGCCTTTTTCCACGGCTGATCCGCCCATGCCCCGGCTAGGGGCGGGCCTATCCTGCAACCATGTCATCGTGGAGTGCACGGCATGCCCAGGCTCATCCTTCCCCTCCCACTGCTCCTCCCCCTCCACGCGCTGGCGGTGAGCAGTGAAATCCCAGACACCACAGGTGCCCTGGTACAGACCATCCTGGGTCTGGGTTTGATCATCGGCATTCTGGTGCTGGGTCTTTACCTGCTCCGGCGGGCCGGCCTGGCACGCCCTCAGGCGGGCCGGCTGCTCCAGGTACGCGGCAGCGTGGCCGTGGGACCCCGGGAACGGGTCGTGCTGGTGGAGGTGGGGGAACGGGTGCTGGTGCTGGGGGTTGCACCAGGCCGGGTAAGCGCCCTGGATAGCCTGGATGTGAACGAACTGCCGTCGGCAGACGACAACCAGCGCCCGGGCAGCGAGGATTTTCAGCGCTGGCTCAAGCGCACCCTGGAGCGACGCCAGTCATGAGCCCCCGCCGCCAGCCCCTACAGTCATTGCCGTGGCTGTTGCTGCTATTGCTTTTACTCGGCAGCCCCCTGGCGCTCGCCCAGCAGGGCCTGCCCGCCTTTACCAGTACCCCCGGGGCCGGGGGCAGCACCCAGTACAGCCTGAGCATCCAGACCCTGTTGATGATGACCGGGCTGAGCTTTCTGCCGGCCATGGTGCTGATGATGACGGCCTTCACCCGGATCATGATTGTCCTGTCGCTGCTGCGTCATGCCCTGGGTACTCAGACCTCTCCGCCCAACCAGATCATCGTTGGCCTCTCTCTGTTCCTGACGTTCTTCGTGATGTCGCCGGTGGCCGACAAGGTTTATACCCAGGCCTGGACCCCGCTGATGGAGAACCGGATCACCTTTCTGGAAGCCACCGACCGGGCCATCGTGCCGGTCAAGGATTTCATGCTGCGCCAGGTGCGGGAACCCGATCTGGAGCTGTTCGCCAAACTGGCCAAGACCCCCAAGGTAAGCAAGGCTGAGGAGCTGCCCTTGCGCGTGGTGGTGCCCGCCTTCGTGACCTCGGAGCTGAAAACCGCCTTCCAGATCGGCTTCATCATCTTCATCCCCTTTCTGATCATCGACATGGTGGTGGCCTCGGTGCTGATGTCCATGGGGATGATGATGATGAGCCCGGCCCTGGTCGCCCTGCCCTTCAAGCTCATGCTGTTCGTGCTGGTGGATGGCTGGACCCTGCTGATCTCGTCCCTCGTCCGCAGCTTTGGCTGACACCTGCAAAGGAGCCTTCCCATGACCCCCACCACCATCATCGACCTGGGGCGCCACGCCCTGGAACTCACCCTGCTGGTTTCGGCCCCGATGTTTATCGCGGCCCTGGTGACGGGGTTGATCGTGTCCATCTTTCAGGCGGCCACCCAGATCAATGAGCAGACGCTGTCCTTTGTACCCAAGCTGGTGGCCACCTTTGTCACGCTGATCGTGGCAGGCCCCTGGATGCTGACCCTGCTCACCGACTACATCCAGCGTCTGTACGAAAGCATTCCGTCCATGATCGGCTGAAGCTCAACGCCCCCTCCCCATGCTCCAAGTCAGCAGCCTGCAACTGGAAGCCTGGCTCGCCATGCTGGTGTTTCCCATGGCCCGAGTACTCGGGGTGGTGATGACCGCCCCGGTCTTTGGCAACCGAGGGATGCCCATGCGCATCCGGCTGATGGTGGGCCTGGGCATCACCCTGGGCCTGGCCCCCGCCCTGCCCCCCATGCCCAGCGTGCCCCTGGGCTCCTGGACGGGGCTGCTGATGATCATGCAGGAAAGCCTGGTGGGCCTCGCCATGGGCTTCTGCCTGCGCCTGACCTTTGCTGCCATCGACATCATGGGCGAGGTGCTGAGCCTCCAGATGGGGCTTTCGTTTGCCACCTTTTTCGACCCCATGACCAACGCCCAGACCGGCGTGGTGGGCGAGATACTCGCCCTGCTGGTGAGCCTGATCTTTCTGAGTCTGAACGGTCACCTGCTGGTGGCCGAAGCCCTGGTACGCAGCTTCGAATGGCTACCGGTGCGCACCACGCCCGTTCACGCCCGGGGCTGGGGCACCCTCGCCCAGGCGGGTGCCTTCATGTTCGGCACGGCCCTGATGCTCTCCCTACCCGCCGCTGCTGCGCTGCTGATCACCAACCTGGCCCTGGCCGTCCTGACCCGGGCCGCCCCCCAACTGAACCTGTTTGCCATCGGTTTTCCCATCACCCTGACGGTGGGCATCGGCGTGATTGTTGTGGGCCTGGAACACATGACGCCCCTGCTCCAGCACCTGTACGAAGAAGGCTTTGAACTCATGGCGCAAGTGGCACGCAACCTGGGCTAAGGTAAAACCTGCACTTAACAGTGGAATCCTCCCGCCCCTGGGTGAGTAAATTGTCATAGGATCATTGATTTAATGCTTCACGCAACGCCCATATTCAATTCTCAACAGCGTTTGCCGTTAAGAAGAGACGAACAGTAAAAAGCCAGGCTGCCGTGTAGTCCTGGCTTCGGAGCACCCATGGCCATCGCCATCGTTGACGACACGCCCATCAATCTGACCCTGATCCAGGCGCTCCTGCGCAAGATCATCCCGGCGCAGATGGAGATACGCTGCTTCACGGCCCCCCGTGAGGGTTTGGCCTGGAGCCTGAGCCAAGAACCCGACCTGGTGATCGTCGACTACATGATGCCGGAGCTCAACGGCATCGAATTCATCCGGGCCCTGCGCCAGCGCTACCCCCTGGAGCAGGTTCCGATCCTGATGGTGACGGCGGCCCACGAAAAGGAAGTGCGCTATCAAAGCCTGGAGGCGGGCGCCAACGATTTTCTGACCAAACCCCTGGACCGCCATGAGTTCGACCCC
>JAJTBM010000119.1 GCA_021286885.1 Rhodocyclales bacterium | reverse complement strand
TGTAACGCACGGCGGCGCCCATGCCCTCGGCGGGGCTGGTGGTGAAGCCCGGCGCCAGATCGGGCGCATCCAGCAGGGCTTCGAGCAGGCTCTCACTCACATCTGCGGGAACCACCAGGGTGAGCAGCAGGGGCGTATCAGTCATGGGCAAGCGCCTGGGTGGGTGGGGGCGGTGGGGGCATATTTAGCCCCCAGCCCGAAACGGCGATAGAGCAGGGGCAGCAGCAGCAAGGTGAGGGGCGTGGCGGTCAGCAGCCCGCCCACCACCACCAGCGCCAGGGGGCGCTGCACCTCGGCCCCGGGGCCGGTGGCGAACATCAGGGGCAGCAGGCCGAAGGCGGCAATGCTGGCGGTCATCAGCACCGGACGCAGGCGCCGCCGGGCACCGTCCCGGATCAGTTGATCCAGGGGCACGCCCCGGGCGTGGAGTTGGTTGAAGTAGCTCAGCATCACCACGCCGTTGAGTACCGCAATCCCGAGCAAGGCGATGAAGCCCACCGAAGCGGGCACCGACAGGTATTCTCCGGCCAGCGCCAGGGCAAACACCCCGCCCACCAGTGCGAAGGGCACCATGGCCAGCACCAGCAGGGCTTGGCGCACTGAACCGAAGGTGGAAAACAGCAGCACGAAGATCAGCCCCAGGGCCACCGGCACCACCACGCCCAGCCGGGCGGCCGCCCGCTGCTGGTTCTCGAACTGGCCGCCCCAGGCCAGGCGATAGCCCGCCGGCAGGGGCACCCGGGCAGTGACGGCGGCCCGGGCTTCATCCACAAAACCCACCAGATCGCGCCCCTGGACATTGGCCTGGATCACCGCAAAGCGCTGGGCGTTCTCCCGCACCACCTGCACTGGCCCATCCACCCGCTCGATCCGGGCCAGGGCCGAGAGGGGCAGGGATTGGCCCGTGGGGGTTGTCAGCAGCACCCGACCAAAGGCCTCCGGGTCCAGGGCCAGGGTGCTGCTGCCGCGCAGAATCAAGGGGGTGCGACGCCCGCCTTCGATCACCTGCCCCAGGGGGCGGCCTTCGAGCAGGTTGCGCAGGGTTCTGTACCTCTTCCACATGGAACCCGTAGCGGCCCGCCGCGAGGCGGTCGATGCGTACCTGCAGGTACTGCACGCCCTCGTTGCGTACCGTCAGGGCATCCTGGGCGCCGGGGATGGTTTTCAGCACGGTTTCAATTTCGCCCGCCAGCCGGTTGAGGGTGGCCAGGTCGGGGCCGTAGAGTTTGATCGCCAGATCGCCCTTGACCCCGGTCAGCATCTCGGACACCCGCATGTCGATGGGCTGGGTGAAGTTGAGGCCCACCCCGGGGAAGTCGTTCATCACCTGGCGGATCTGATCCACCAGCCAGTCCTTGTCGGGCTGGCGCCATTCGTTGCGGGGCTTGAGCACCAGAAAGGTATCGGTTTCGTTGAGGCCCATCGGATCCAGACCCAGTTCGTCCGAACCACTCCGGGCCACGATGGACTGCACCTCCGGCACCCGCGCCAGCACCGCCTGCTGGATGCGCGTATCCAGGGCAATGGTTTGGGGCAGGCTGATGGAGGGCAGCTTTTGCACCTGCATGATCAGATCACCCTCATCCATGGTGGGCATGAAGGTTTTACCCAGGGCCAGATAGGCGAGGGCGGCGGCCCCCAGGCTGGCCAGGGCCAAGCCGCCCGCCAGCCGCCCCCGGGCCAGCACGCGCTCCAGCAAGGGGCGATACAGACCATCCAGGGTGCGCACCAGCCAGGGCTCGTGGGCATCCCCTTGCTTGAGCAGAAAAGACGCCAACACCGGCACCACGGTGAGCGAGAGGAACAAGGACGACGCCAGCGCAAACACGATGGACAGCGCCACCGGGCCAAATAGCTTGCCTTCCAGCCCTTCCAGGGTGAGCAGGGGCAGAAACACGATGATGATGATCAGGATGCCCGAAGCCACCGGCGCAGCCACTTCCCGGGTTGCGCGGAACACCAGATGCAGGCGGGGCAGATGCCGGGCAGCACCTTCGGCGGCAAACTGGCTTTCCACGTTTTCCACCACCACCACGGCAGCATCCACCAGCATCCCGATGGCAATGGCGAGGCCACCCAGGCTCATCAGATTGGCCGACATGCCGGCAAAACGCATGGCGATGAAGGTGGACAAGGCCGCCAGGGGCAGCATCAGCGCCACCACCAGCGCGGCGCGCAGGTTCCCCAGGAAGGCCAGAAGCAAGACCACCACCAGCACGATGGCCTCGCCCAGGGCCTGGGTGACGGTATGAATGGCCCGATCCACCAGTTCGCTGCGGTCGTAGAAGGGGCGGATCTCCACCCCGGGCGGCAACTGGGGGGCCAGCTCGGCCAAGCGGGCCTTGACCCCATCCACCACCTGGGCCGCGTTGGCACCGCGCAGCCCCAGCACCAGGCCTTCCACGGCCTCGCCGCGCCCGTTGCGGGTCACCGCGCCGTAGCGGGTGAGGGCACCGTAATGCACCTGGGCCACATCGCCCACCCGCAGCACCTGGCCTTCCCGGCTGCGCAGCACAATGGCGCGCACATCGTCCAGGGTCTGAATGGCGCCTTCGGCCCGTACCAGCAGGGTTTCTTCGCCTTCTTGCAGACGCCCGGCCCCGTCGTTGCGGTTATTGGCCTCAAGCGCAGCCTGGAGCTGGGCCAGGGGAATGCCCCGGGCGGCGAGGGCGGCCGGGTCGGGGCTCACTTCAAAGGTGCGCACTTCGCCGCCCAGGCTGTTCACGTCTGCCACGCCGGGCACGGTGCGCAAGGCCGGGCGCAAGGTCCAATCCAGCAGAATGCGTTTCTCAGCCAGGCTGAGGGGGCCTTCGATGGTGAACATGAACATCTCGCCCAAGGGCGTGGTGATGGGCGCGAGGCCCCCGCTCACCCCCGGCGGCAGGTTGCCCAGCACCCCATTCAGGCGCTCGGAAACCTGCTGGCGTGCCCAGTAAACGTCGGTGCCTTCCTCAAAATCGAGGGTCACATCGGCCAGGGCGTACTTGGAAGTGGAGCGCAACAGGCGTTCCCGGGGAATGCCCAGCATTTCCTGTTCGATGGGGATGGTGATGCGGGCTTCCACCTCTTCCGGGGTCATCCCCGGGGCTTTCAGGATCAGCTTGACCTGGGGGGTGGAAACATCCGGAAAGGCATCCACCGGCAGCTGTTGCCAGGCCTGCAGGCCGGCGCCCGCCAGCAATACGGTGGCCACCAGCACCAGCAGGCGCTGGGCCAGGGAAAATTCGATCAGTCGCGCAAGCATGGAAATCTCAAGGCCTCAGGGTTCTTGGGCGATTTACTCGGCGCCTATGCCCAGCCAGCGGGCCTTGAGGGCTGCGATGCCGTCCACCACCACCTGGGCATCCGGTGCCAGACCGCTCACCCCCACCGCATCACCCCGCTGACCATTGAGGCGCACGGGCGTTGGGCGAAAGCCGCTCTGGGCGCCTTCCCGGGCTGCCACAAACACCCAGGTCTGCTTGTTCTGGTGGACCACCGCTCGGGCGGGGATGCTGGGCTCCTGGGCTTTCGCGCTGGCCGGCAAACTCAGACGCACAGACACGCCTTGCCCAGGGCGCAGTTGCTCGGCCCCCTGGTCGATCCGGCCCCGCAGCAACACGCTCTGGTTGCCTGCATCCATATGCCGGCCCACGGTGATGAGCTGGCCGCTCACTTTCTGGTCTTTCGAGTCTTTCTGGTTGCTCAGGCCCAGCACCTCCAGCGCCGTGCCCGGCTTGGCCTGCTGGGCCACATCCAGGGGGGCCTGAATCTCCAGATTCAGGGGCTGCAGGCGGGCGATGCGATACAAAGGGGTGGCCGCTTCCACCCGTTGCCCCACGCTGACCAGTTGTTCCAGCACATGCCCGGCGATGGGCGCACGCAGCAGCAGATGCTGGCCATCGGCAGCCTGGGCCAAGCCCAGCTCCTGGCGGCGTTCCTGCAACTGGGCCTGGGCTTGGGCCGCCAGGGCACGGGTCTGCTGGAGCCGGGATTCGGCGATCAGGCCTTCCTTGAAGAGTTGTTCGTCCCGCGTCAGGCTTTGCCGGGCCAAGGTGGTTTGGGCCTCGGCCTGGAGCCGGTCCCGTTGCAGCTCCAAGGCCTGGGGGCTGGCGATGCGCACCAGTACCTGGCCCGCCCGCACGGCTTCGCCCGGGGCAGCGCCCAGGCTTTCAACCAAGCCCGCCAGGGGGGCCGCCACCACCCGCTGCTGATCGTTGGGAATGCTGACCTGGGCTGGCAGGGCGGGGCTTTCGGCGGGCTGGGGAGCCTGCACGGGCTGAGTGCGGATACCCAGGGCCTGGATCTGGCTGGGCGTGAACGCAAGCAGGGCGGTGGGCGTGGCAGGGTTTGGGCCATTCTGGGCCCACGCGCCTGCAGACAGCCCATGGAGCAAACAGCCCACGAGCGCGGCTTTCCAGACTGGAGCAAGCAGGATTTTCATCATCCTGCCAGTGTCCCCAGCCTGTCTTAAGTACGCCTTAAGGCAGGCTGGGCAAGGGCTCTGGGCAAACGCCCAGCAAGCCCCTAACCCATATTAAGGAAGGAAGTGGTCGCAGGCTGGCAGTCGACCGAATGCAGGCGCAAATTACGGATCAGATAGGGCACCGAAAGCCGATAAGAACCTGGCAGGGTGTTCCACAACCGGAGCAGGGTTTCGTTGCTCATCTCTTCGGGAATCACCTGGACGGTTTCCTCACTCTCCCAGCCTGGGTCGCGGCTGGCCATGACTTCGCTACCCAGGGTGATGCCGTGGCCCAACACTTGCATGGCTGCTGCCAACTGGGACATTTCCGCCACTGAATCTGGGCTCCAGCCCAGCAGCAGCACATGGAGCGTGACCGCCAGATCAGCCCCGGCAGAGCCGGCCCCTTCACTCCGCCCGGGCGGGGTTCCGTTGGCGCTGCGGGAGAAGGGGTCTACGCCGATTCGGTACAAATAAATGCCCAGCTGGTTGTGCTGGGGCCCTTGGGCCAGATCCTGGGAGCCCAAGACCTGCACACATCCGGGCTGAAGCAGTGGTTCCAGGCGTTCCTGCAGATGGTCGGCCAGGGCGCCGAGCACCCCTTGTACTGCGTGATGGGTTGCCATTCAAAAGTCCTTGAGAGCCTGGATACAAATTTTTAACGCGTCTTGAATCCACATGAGGAGGAATTACTGCGCACTGACGATGCCATAGCCTCATTCTGCTGCCAAGCCTTTGAACCATCCTTTGACACCGCTAAGCATTTGTCAAGTCAGGGGTTTTTGCGAAAAACCGTGTGCTGGCGCGTGTTGGCGACGATGTGTCGTTTTTTAAAAGTCATCAAATTTAAACAAATGCGCCGATTAGCGTCACAAACAAAACGTTAAGCGGCCCAATGTCTATGCTATGCTGAAGTACCTGCATTGTTGTGATGCAGGCGCATCAATACGCATCACCTGAGCAAAGGGAACCTCATGGCCCGCAGTAGTAGTGTTACGTTTGAAGCAGTGGAGCACATCTGCTTCCAGTTGCTCTCCCAGGGCGAAAACCCGTCCTTCAACCTCGTGTATGCCGAGCTGGGGAACAAGGGGTCGAGCGAAGTCGTACAGCGTTACATGGATCAATGGCGGCGCGAGACCGGCGCGGCTTTCTTCCGTCAGCGCAGCGTGCCCGGCATGCCCGCCGATCTGGTGGGCGCCGTAGACAGTTTCATGACCAAGGTTTGGTCCCTCTCGCTCCAGCACGCCGACCAGCTGCTGGCGAGTCAGCGGGGTGAGCTGGAGCAGGCACGGGAAGAAGTCCGCGCCCAGCTGGATGCCGCCCATGCGCGCATTGCCGAACTGGAAGCCCAGGCCCAGCGCGACCATCAGCAGATCGAAGCCCTCAACCGCACCATCGAACTGCGGGATCTGAGCCTCACCGAACTGCGCGCCCAGGCCATCGAAATCCAGCGGATGCGCGATGTGCAGGAAAGCCGCATCAAACAACTCGAAGAAGCCGCCGAAGCCCGGGATCAGCGCTACAACACCGAGCTTGAGCGCATGAACAAAGTCCAGCAGGCCGCCCAGGAGCGCTACAACGCCGCCCTGCGCGAAGAGCAGGAACGCAGCGTGCTGGATCGGGAACAGCTCCTCAAGCAGATCGAGCAGTCCCGCCAGGAAAAGCTGGCCGAAATCACCGCCCTGCGTCAGCAGGTCAGCACCCGGGAAGATCGGGAAGCCCGCCAGCGGGAGCAGACCGAAGAAGCCAAGGCCGCCCTGCGCGAAGCCGTCTCCAAGGTGCGCCAGCTCGAAACATCGTTGGCAGCGGCAGAAGGGCGCATTGAGCGTCTGCAGGCCCAGTTCAAGACCGCCAGCGAAGCCGCCCACGGCAAGGAATCCGCCGTGGCCGCCGCCGAAGCCCGGGCCCGGGTGATGGAAGAAGGGCGTTTGGCCGAGAGCACCCGCGCCCAGCGGGCCGAGGCCGCCCTGGCTGAAGCCCTGGCCGATCTGGCCCAGCTGCGCAAGCAGCGGGTCTGACCCCACCGCCCGCCCCGGGCCCCGCCTGATGGTTCAGGGGCGCCGGGGCAGATCCCCCAACCGGACGTTTTCAGGGGCCGGGCGGTGCTTGGCCTGGCCGATGCGCTGGGCCCGGTAGATGCCCGTGTGCCCCGAAAACAGGTAGCTCACGGTACACGCCAGCCCCGCATACACCCCGACTTCCGGCCCAAACAGCTCCAGGGCCATCAAAGTTGAGGCCAGAGGCGTGTTGGCGGCGCCAGCAAACACCGCTACAAAACCCAGCCCGGCCATGAGCCCGAAGGGCATGTTCAGCACGGGGGCCAGCCCGTTGCCCAGGGTCGCCCCGATGTAAAACAGGGGCGTGACCTCACCGCCCTTGAAGCCACTCCCCAGCGAGAGCACGGTAAAGCCCAGCTTGGCGGCAAACTCATGGCCCACCAGAGGCTGATCGAAGGCCCCCACAATCCCCGGAATCCCCAGGCCCAGATAGGCTTCCGCCCCCAAGCCCCAGCCCAGCAGGGCCAGCACACAGCCGCCCAGCAGGGGGCGCAGGGGCGGGTAGGCGATGCGCCCCTTGACCCAGCCCCCCAAGCCGTGGGTCAGGTCGGCAAACAGGCGCCCAGTCAGCCCGAAGGCTGCGCCCGCCAGCAGCACCGCCCCCAGGCTCCAGGCCGACAGGGCCGGCACGGCGCCGGCAGCGTAATGGGTGTGATGCACGCCCCAGGCTTGGCCCACCGCATCGGCCAGAATCGCCGCCAGCATGCAGGGGAGCAGGGCGTCGTAGCGCAGTCGCCCCAGGGCCAGCACTTCCAGCCCGAACACCGCCCCCGCCAGGGGCGTACCAAACACCGATGCAAAGCCTGCGCTGATCCCCGCCATCAGAATGATGCGCCGGTCTTCGTGCTTGAGCCGAAAGGCCCGAGTGAGCTGGTCGGCCAGGGCGCCGCCCATCTGCACCGCCGTACCTTCCCGGCCCACCGAGGCGCCAAACAGATGGGACACCAGGGTACCGCCCAGCACCAGGGGCACCATGCGCAGGGGAATCTGCTTTTTGGGATCGTGGATTTCGTCGATCAGCAGGTTGTTGCCGGCCTCCACCTGCTGCCCATAACGCAGATACACCCAGCCCACCCCAAACCCGGCCAGGGGCAGCAGGGCCAGCAACCAGGGGTGGGCGAGGCGGGTGGCGGTGGCCAGATCCAGGGCCCATAAAAAGAACGCCGATGCCGAACCCGCCAGCAGCGCGACCAAAGCCGCCAAACCCAACCAGCGGGCCAGGTGGGGCAATACGCCCAGGGTTTCGGCCAAACTCGACGGAGGCAGGGGGCGCGGCACCATCAGACCAGCCCTTCGGCAGGCAGACGCACCCAACCATCCATCAGCACCCGGGCCGAACGGCTCATGCGGGTACTGATGACCCGCCACTCGGTGCCGCTGCCTTCAATCTGGATCCCCACCCGCAGCCTGCCGGAGGCGTGGCCGAAGCACACCGAGTCCGTCGGGCCCGGACGCCGGAGGTCGTGCACCAGGGTGCCGGGAATGGCCGCAGCGGCTGCAATGGCGAGCCCGCCGGTCCCTGTCATCGCGTGATGCATGGGCCCCATGGAAAATATCCGGCACACCAAATCCAACTCGCGGCCATCCATCTGGCGCCCATCGGCGGCCCGATAGCTGCTGGCGGGGGCGACCAGGGCGAGTTTGGGGCTGTGGGGGCGGAGGCGGGTG
>JAJTBM010000118.1 GCA_021286885.1 Rhodocyclales bacterium | reverse complement strand
GCCCGCGTAAGCGGGCTTTGTGCTGTCTGGGGGACGCGGGCTGGCGGCGCTGCCGCCCGTGACGGGTTAGCCCAGGTTCAGATCCTGCATCATCTGCTGGGCCACGGCTTCGGCCACCTTGATGCCATCGACCCCGGCAGACAGGATGCCCCCCGCGTAGCCTGCGCCTTCGCCCGCCGGGTAGAGGCCCCGGGTGTTGAGGCTTTGCAGGTCTTCGCCCCGGGTGATGCGCAGGGGCGAGGAGGTGCGGGTTTCCACCCCGGTGAGCACCGCGTCGTACATGTTGAAGCCCTTGATCTGGCGGTCGAAGGCCGGCAGGGCTTCGCGCATGGCGCTAATGGCGTAGTCGGGCAGGGCGGTGGACAGATCCCCCAGCTTCACCCCCGGCTTGTAGGAAGGCTCCACTGCCCCCAGCTGGGTGGACGGGCGTCCGCGCAGGAAGTCGCCCACCAGCTGGCCCGGCGCCTCGTAGGTGCTGCCGCCCAGGATGAAGGCATGGCTTTCCAGTTGGCGCTGGAACTCGATGCCGGCAATGGGGCTGCCCGGGTAGTCGCTGGGGTCGATGCTCACCACGATGCCCGCGTTGGCGTTGCGCTCGTTGCGGGAGTATTGGCTCATCCCGTTGGTGACCACCCGGTTGGGCTCGGAGGTGGCCGCCACCACGGTGCCGCCGGGGCACATGCAGAAGCTGTACACGGCGCGTCCGTTGGAGGCGTGGTGCACCAGCTTGTAGTCGGCGGCGCCCAGTTCCGGGTGGCCGGCGTGGGGGCCCAGGCGGGCCTTGTCGATCAGGGATTGGGGGTGTTCGATCCGGAAGCCCACCGAGAAGGGCTTGGCTTCCATGAACACGCCCTTGGTGTGGAGCATTTCAAAGGTGTCCCGGGCGCTGTGGCCCAGGGCCAGCACCACGTGGTCGGTGCGGATCTCGTCGCCGGTCTGGGTGCGCACCCCGCGTACCTGGCCAGCTTCGATCAGCAGCTCGGTGACGCGCTGCTCGAAGCGAATCTCGCCGCCCAGCTTCTGGATCTCGGCACGCATGTTTTCCACCATCCCCACCAGCCGGAAGGTGCCGATGTGGGGTTTGGACACGTACAGGATTTCGGCGGGCGCGCCGGCCTTCACGAACTCGGTGAGCACCTTGCGGCCGTAGTGCTTGGGGTCTTTGATCTGGCTGTAGAGCTTGCCGTCCGAGAAGGTGCCGGCGCCGCCTTCACCAAACTGGACGTTGGATTCCGGGTTCAGGGTCTTGCGCCGCCACAGGCCCCAGGTGTCTTGGGTGCGTTCGCGCACGGCCTTGCCCCGCTCCAGCACGATGGGCTTGAAACCCATCTGGGCCAGCACCAGGGCTGCGAAGATCCCGCAGGGCCCGAAGCCGATCACCACCGGGCGATGGGGCAGGCTGGCCGGCGCCTGGGCTACAAAGTGGTAGCGCATGTCCGGGCTGGGCTTGAGGTGGGGGTCTTGCCCGTGGCGGGCCAGTACGGCGGCTTCGTCCTTCAGCTCCAGATCGACGATGTAGATGAAGCTGAGCTTCACGTTCTTGCGCGCATCGTAGCTGCGCTTGAAAACCGTGTGGTTCAGCAGCTCGCCGGCCTTCAGGCCCAGGCGTTGCTGGATCAGTTGGGGCAGGGCTTCAGCGGGGTGATCGAGGGGGAGCCGGAGTTCGGACAGTCGCAACATGGGGTGGGCTGGCACCAGGGGTGCCGGAAAAACGCATTCGGCCCGCGATTTTATCGCGAATTGCCCCCTTCAACCCGGGTGCGCGCCGGATCTTTTGCCCGCCTGGGCGGCAGCCAGCTGGAGCAGGGCTGCGCTCTGGGTGATGCAGGCCTCCCGGCTGAGGGCTTCCAGGGCCAGCACCCAGGGTTGGGGCAGCTGTTCCAGCCCATACACGGCCCCGGCCAGCATGCCGGCAATGGCGCCGGTGGTGTCGGCATCGCCGCCCCGGTTCACCACATCCACCAAGCAGTCTTCAAAGCACGTGGTGGCGATGAAGGCCTGGAACACCGCCCGCAGGCTGTCCACGATGTAGCCGGAGGGGTTTTCCACCTGCTTGCCGGTGGGGGCAAACAGGGGCCATGCCCCGGCAAAGGCGTCGATCTGGGCGAGGGTGGTGCTGCGCCCGCCGCCGCTCAGAGCGGCCTGGATCATCAGCACGATGGCCTCGGTGCCCGCATCCGACAGGGGGTTGTGGTGGGTCAGGTGGGCTTGGCGCCGGCAGGCGGCCCGGACTTCGGCTTCGGGCTGGCCCAGGGTGGCGAGGGCCACGGGCAGCACCCGCATGCAGGCGCCGTTCCCTGCGTCGTGGTCGCTCAGGGGGGCCTCGGTCTGGCCGGTGCGGCGGAATTCTAGGATGCCCCGGCGTACCGTGTTGCCGATGTCCACCGGCTTGGCCCGCATCCAGGCATCAAAGGCGGCGCCGCAGGCCTGGGCATCCACCTGGCCGGCATGCAGGATGGATGCGCCCAGAGCCAGGGCCATGGTGGTGTCGTCGGTCACCTGGCCGGGGCGCAGGCGCAGCCAGCCACCGCCCTGGATGTGGCGATGGGTACCGTGGACGGCCTGGATCTCGCGGGGCGTCATGAATTCGACGGTGGCGCCCAGGGCGTCACCGATGGCCAGCCCCAAATAGGCAGCCTGCCCCCGCTGGTTCAGAGCCAGATCGGGGGCAGGGCCTGGGGACGCAGACCCCGGCAAGGCATCCAAAGTGGCGTGCATGGTCGGAGTCTCCTTCAGCGCTAACCCGGGAACTTAGTTGCTCGGATAATCAATGGTGATGTCTTCATCCCGCACGATCATCTGGCAAGCCAGACGCCACGGGGTCGGGAAATCATCCACGTCCATCTTGGCTTCTTCTTCGGCGGAGAGCTTGCCTAGGGTCTTGAGGGTTTGACGCTCCATGTTGGTGAGGGGCCCCGCGTGGGCGGCGCCGCCCTTGGTGACGTTGGTCACCTTGCACAGGCAGGTGCCACATTCCCCATTCTGACAGCCGAAATCGATGGGGATGTGGTTTTCCTTGGCCAGCTCCAGCACGGTCTTGCGGTGGCTGCCAGCGACGGCATAAACCGTTTTGTCCTTGTGCAGGGGGCTGCTGAAGGTGATGAGTGCCATGGTACTACTCCTTCCCATGATGTGGCTCCCGGCCCCGAAACTTGCCATAGGTGTGCGTTTAGCCCGGTGCGACCACGATCTGGCCCTGGAGTACCTGGGCCTGACAGGCGAGCCGGTTGTGACGCCCGGCCATCTGCTCCTGGAGCACCTTGGTTTCCAGCATCGAGGGGTTGGCCAGGTTCTCCATGCCGGAGACGATCTTCATCATGCAGGTGCCGCATTCACCTTCGCGACAACCGTAGGTGATGCCGGCGCCCACCTTTTCGGATACTTCAATCAGACGGGTGCCGGCCGGGACGGTGACAGCAACCCCGATGTCTTCAAATACGACCTGGGCTTTGGGCATGGGAAATCTCCGGTAGGTGACGGAACGTTAGGGGTAAAAGCGTCGGTAAAGGCAATGCTTGGGGCGATGCTTGGGGCGGGGGGCTCAGGCCAGTTCGGTCATGTCAATCACCCGGAAGGCGGCCTGGCCGGTGAGGTGGCGGGCCAGATCCTGGCCAAAGGCGTGGCACTGGGCCAGTTCCTCGCCGGTGGGAATGAGCTTGAGCTTGATCCCGGCGCAGGGCACCCGCAGCTTGAGGCCCCGCAGCCGGTCTTCGATCATGCCCACTGCCTCGCCGCTCCAGCCATACGAGCCGAAGGCGGCCCCGAGCTTGCCCTTGAGGGGCACCTGGGTGAGGCAGGAGAGCAGATCCCACACGGGCTTGACCGCATCTCCGTTGATGGTGGGGGAGCCGAAGGCGATGGCGTCGGCCTCTTCGATCAGGTCGACAAAGGGGGTGACTTCGCCCCCCTGCAGGTCGTAAAGGGACACGCGCACCCCATCGATGGATTCGGCCCCGTCCTTGATGGCCTGGGCCATCAGGGCGGTGTTGCCGTAGGCGGAGATGTAGAACATCACCAGGGTTTTGGCGTGCTGGCCCGCTTCGTTGGTGAGTTGCGGGGCGGCGAGCTGGTGGTAGCGCTTCACGTAGGCCAGGGGTGCATCCCGATGAATGGGGCCGTGGGCCGGGCAGATCAGCCGGATGTCGAGGGCCTCGATCAGGGGCAGGGCGTGCAGCACGTGCTCCCGGAAGGGGCGCATGATGTGCTGGTAGTAGTACTCGAAGGAAAAGCGGAAATCCCCCACCCGGTCGTTGAACAGGCGCGGGTCGCAGAAGTGGCAGCCGAAGATGTCCCCCGAAAACAGAATCCCGTCTTCTTCCAGAAAGGTGCATTGGGTGTCGGGCCAGTGCAGGAAGGGGGTGTGCAGAAAGCGCAGGTGGCGGTCGCCCAGGCTGAGCCGGTCGCCCTGTTGGACGGTAGTGAAATCCAGGCTTTCCCCGTTGTGCTTGAGCAGCCCCTTGAGCATCAACGGGGCCCGGTGGGAAATATGCACCCGCGCCTGGGGCGCCCGACGCAGCAGCTCGGGCAGGGCGCCGGTGTGGTCTGGTTCCAGGTGGTTCAGGACGATGGTGGTGATTTCGGCGTAATCGGCCACCTGCTCGAAGCGGGCAAAAAACTCGTCGGCAAACTCGGCCTTCACCGTGTCGATGATCGCCACCCCCGCGCTGCCACGCACGCAGTAGGCGTTGTAGGTGGTGCCGTTGGCGGTTTTCAGGATGATGTCGAAGTTGCGCAGCTGGGGATCGAGGGCGCCGATCCAGTGCACGCCCTCTGCCACCGGAATGGCTTCATAGCCACCGGTGGTGCGTGTGTGGCCCGGCAGGGCGGAGGGCGGCGGATTCATGCAGGCGCCTCGCTGCCCTGCTGGCCGCACCGGGGGGCGCCGGGGGCGTGGCTGCAGCCTTCGCCGGGGGGCGTGCTGCTCGCCAGAAAACCTTCGGCAGGCTGGCCCAGGGCGGTGGCAATGGCGGCCGGATCAGAGCCCAGCAGGTGCACCCCGCCAATCCTGATCAGCGGGCGGCGGATCAGCAGCGGTTCGGCCAGAAGCGCCGGGAGGGCAGTTTCCGGGCTGAAGTGCTCGGGCACCACCTCGCCCGCCTTGACCCGGGGTGCGGCCCGGTTGAACCAGCTGGCCACCGGGTGGGGGGCCAGAAAGGCTTGCAGCCCGTCGGCGCTCCAGGCTTCGGTGAGCAGGTTGCGGGTCTGCACCTCCCAGCCAGCCTCCCGCAGGCTGGCCACCTGCTTGCGGTTGGTGGCACAGCCGGGTTTTTCGAAGAACTCGATCACGGGGTGCGAGCACATGGCCACGTTTCCTCAGGAAGAAGACACCTTGGCGGCCGTCCCGGCCTGAGCCCCGGCGGCTTCGGCCAGGAGCTGGAGCGGAATGCCGGTGAGGGAGCCGGGCGGGTTCAGGGCGTCGCCCAGTTCATCCACGATCGCGCCTTCGATGGGGCAGATTTCGGCGCACTGGGGGGCGGCGTGGTCCCCCAGACATTCGGTGCACTTGTCCGGGTCGATCTCGAAATGGGGCGAGGCCGCGAAGATCGCCTTGTTGGGGCACAGGGGCTCACAGGCCCAGCAGTTCACGCACAGATCATTGATTTCGAGAGCCATGGCAGCACTCCTTTTTATGGGGATGACTTGAAGCCGGTGGCCGGGGCTGCCCCGCGCTCGGGGCAGCCTCCGGTCGATTCAGATCACGGCACCTCAGGCAGCGGCCTGGGCCGGGGCCGGGCTGGCGAGCTTGCCGGCCGCAGCCATTTCGGCATATACGGCCATGACGGCGTCTTCGATGGGCTCCATCGCATGTTCGCCGTTGGGCGCGATGCCGGCTTCTTCCAGCATGCCCCAGGGCTCGTAGCCGATCTTGGAGCAGAGCACCACCTCGCAGCCTTCCAGGGTCTTGACCGTCTGTTGCAGGGTGGTGTCTGCGTCGCCGCAGGTGTCACCGCCGGAGCAGTACAGGTCGGTCTTGCGGTGCCCCAGGAAGCGCACCCCGCCTTCGGAGGCCTCGTAGACCAGGAACTCCTTGGCGTGACCAAAGTGCTGGTTGATGACACCGCCACCACTGGTGGCCACGGCCATCTTCACCGGGCGCAGGGCTTCGCGGGCGCCCAAACCTTCGATGGCGACCAGCTTGGGGGCCTGGGTGGCCTTGCTCTGGCGCTTCTCTTCGAGTTCGGCGGCGATCCGGTCGCGCACTTCGGCCCGGCGGGCAGCGGCTCCTTCCAGATCCAGTTCGTACTCGGCGATCTTGTCGAGGGTGAACTCGGAGCCCCGGTCTTCGCCCAGCAGCCCGACCGCATCGGCCCGGCACTGGCGGCAGTGGCGCATCATGTTCATGTCGCCGGCGCAGGCGTCCTGCAGGGCCTGCAGCTCGTCCTGGGTCGGGCTGCGCTGGCCGGTGAGGCCGTAATAGGTGCCGTGCTCGGCCTCGGCGATGAGGGGCATCACGTTGTGCAGGAAGGCGCCCTTGGACTTGACCACGCGGCTCACTTCCTTCAGGTGCTCGTCATTCACCCCGGGGATCATCACCGAGTTCACCTTCACCAGAATGCCCTTGGCGATGCAGGCCTCCAGCCCTTTCTGTTGCTGGGCGATGAGGATCTCGGCGGCTTCCCGGCCCTTGATCCGCCGGTTTTCCCAGAAGATCCACGGGTAGATCTGGGCGCCCACGTCCGGGTCTACGCAGTTGATGGTGATGGTGACGTGGTCGATGTTGTGCTTGGCGATTTCATCCACCGACTGGGGCAGCATCAGACCGTTGGTGGACACGCACAGCTTGATGTCCGGAGCGAACTCGGAAAGCATCTGGAAGGTGGCGAAGGTGCGTTCCGGGTTGGCCAAGGGGTCTCCAGGCCCCGCGATGCCGAGTACGCTCATCTGCGGGATTTCGGATGCAACCACCAGGGTCTTCTTGACCGCCTGGTCGGGGGTCAGCAGCTCCGACACCACGCCCGGGCGGGATTCGTTGGCGCAGTCGTACTTGCGGTTGCAGTAGTTGCACTGGATGTTGCAGGCCGGCGCCACCGCCACGTGCATGCGTGCAAAGTGGTGGTGGGCATCCTCCGAATAGCAGGGGTGGTTGAACACCTTCTGGAGGATTTCATCGGGAATCTGATTGAGCTGGTCTGCGGTCGAGCCGCAGGAATGTGAACTACAGCCGCCCGATGAAGCGGCGGAATCATTAAACACTGGCAGTTCCATGGTCGGTACCCCACTCGGTTCGTGTGCAACTTCTGGTGCAAGCCCTGTACCAGTTTTGTGTTTGCGCACAAGCTTATGATTTATATGGATAAAGATGGTTTTGTGGGGTGTCGGAAGTGTCGTGAATCGTACATCCGGGAAAACGTCTGACTGTGGGGAATACGACAGCTTGCATTGCGCTGCGGCATGGCGCTGGCGGCTTTCCGGTAGAGTCCGCCCTGAGCGTTGGATCACCCCATCTGGACGAGGCAGGCATGAACCTCAAACATCTGTATTACTTCTGGAAGACTGCCAAGAGCGGCGGCGTGGTGCGGGCCGGGGAGGCGCTGCATGTGACGCCCCAAACCATCAGCACCCAGATCCGCTTGCTGGAGGAAAGCCTGGACACCCAGCTGTTTGCCCGGGACGGGCGCGCCCTGGAGCTGACCCCCGCCGGCCAGGTGGCCCTGGAGTACGCGGACGAGATGTTCTCCCTGAGCGCCGAGTTGGAAGAAGCCCTGCGCCACTACCCCAAAGGGCGGCCCATGGAGTTTCGGGTGGGGGTGTCGGATGCGGTGCCCAAGTCTTTGGCCTACCGGCTGCTGCGCCCGGCGGTGGATCCGGCGGACCCGGTGCGCATCATCTGCCGGGAGGCGCGCCTGGAGCGCTTGCTCTCGGAGCTGGCGATTCACAAGCTGGATCTGGTGATTGCCGATTCCCCCGTGCCGCCTAGCGTGGATGTGCGGGCCTACAACCACCGGCTGGGGGCGTCAGGCCTCAGTTTCATTGCCGCCCGCAGCCTGCTGGCCCTGCATCCGGGCGCTTTGGCGGACGGTGGCGACTTTCCTGCGTGCGTGGGGCGCCTGCCCTTGTTGCTGCCGGGGGAGGGCTCGGCCATTCGGCGCTGTCTGGTGGATTGGCTGGATCGTCAGCGCTTGCGGCCCCGCATCGTCGGGGAGTTTGACGATACTGCCCTGATGACGGCCTTCGGGCGCGCTGGGGTGGGGATGTTTGC
>JAJTBM010000117.1 GCA_021286885.1 Rhodocyclales bacterium | reverse complement strand
GACTGGCCCGCCCCGCCCGTGCCGGTGATGCCCAGGGCCGGGACGCTCAGTTCGCTGGCAGCGGCAATCAACGCGGCCTTGATGTCTGCGCCGTAGTGGCCGTTTTCGAGGCCGGTGATGATGCGGGCCAGGGCGCGCCGGTCGCCCGCCCGCAGGGCCGCAAGCACCGCTTCGGCGCCCACCGGGCCAGCGCTGCTCAGATCCTGGTCGGAGCGCTGGACCACGTCGTTGATCATGCCCTGCAGGCCCATCACGGCACCGTCTTCGGGGGCGTAAATGCGGGTGACGCCGTAGTCGTGGAGTTCCTGGATTTCCGCCGGGACGATCACCCCGCCACCGCCGCCGAACACCTTGATGTTCTCGCCGCCGTTCGCGCGCAGCAGGTCGATCATGTACTTGAAGAACTCCACATGGCCGCCCTGGTAGGAGGTGATGGCGATGCCCTGCACGTCTTCCTGCAGGGCCGCGTTCACAATCTCGCCCACCGAACGATTATGGCCCAGGTGGATCACCTCGCTGCCGGTGGCCTGCATGATGCGGCGCATGATGTTGATCGAGGCATCGTGCCCGTCGAACAGGGCCGCTGCGGTCACAAAGCGAACCTTGTTCTTGGGCTTGTAGGGCAGGAGCTTGTGGGCAACGCTCAGATCGGTCATGGTGGTGTCTCCCCCGCGCATGGGTGTTGAATGTTTGAATGGAGCCGATGTTAGAAGCCCCACGACCCTCCCGGCATTGCCCTTCCCGACGCCCTTCGTGCAAAATCCGCCAAGCCGTCCCCGTGTGCCGGCAATGGCCTTGCCGGAGAGCCCCATGAGCCTGAAAAATCCGCCCACCCGAAAACACGCCACAGTTTCAGTGGGTTTTGTGCACGGAATGCTGGCCGGAATGCTGCGGCGCGGCATCGACCCCACCCCCATGCTGGCCGAGCTGGACATCCGTCTTGCGGATACCGCCAGCTCCGGCGCCACGCCCGGCACCCACACGGGTGCCCAGCGGCTGCCTGTGGATGCGTATGCGCGCCTCTACAACCGGGTAATTGCCCGGTTGGACGATGAAGGCTTCGGGCTGTTTTCGCGGCCCATGGGCTGTGGCAGCTTCGAGTTTTTGTGCCGGGGCATGCTGGGCGCCCCCACCCTGGCCGAGGCCCTCGACCGGGCGCGGCGCTTTCTGGCCATCGTGCTCCCCGATCTGGCGATCCGGGTGCTGCGCCAGAATGGCCGGGCCGAATTGCAGATCACCGAACGCAGCCCCCTCGCCCCGCGCCCCGACGATCCGGGCCGGGTGTTTGCGTTTGAATGGCTGCTGCGCCTGATCCACAGCGTGGCCTGCTGGCTGGTGGGACGCGGGCTGGCCCTGGATGGGGTGGACTTCCCGTTCCCGCGCCCGGCCCACGCCGACGATTACGCCCTGGTCTATACCGAGCATTCCCGCTTCGTGGCCGGCCCCCAGCTGGTGGCCCGCTTCAACCAGACCCTGCTGGAGCTGCCGGTACGGCGCGACGAAGCCGCCCTGATGGCTTTTCTGGAAGGGGCGCCGGGGCGCATCAGCATGCTTTACCGACGCGACCGCAACACCGTCACCCGGGTGCGCGACCTGATCCGCCAGCAGCTGCCCGCCAGCCTAAGCCAGGAAGAGGCCGCCGACCGGCTGCATATGTCTTCCCGCACCCTGCACCGCCGGCTTGAGGAAGAAGGCTCCAGCTTCCGGGGCATCAAGGAAGCCCTGCGCCGGGATCTGGCCCTCGCCCGGCTCACCAAAACCCCCATGTCGATTGCCCAGGTGGCGGCAGATCTAGGCTACGCGGACACCTCGGCGTTTTACCGGGCCTTTGTGGGCTGGACAGGCCTATCGCCGGAACGTTATCGGCGTCAGCTTGCCGAACAGGTACTCGACAATGTGAAACATTAGTCGACACTTATTCAAAAAAACACGTTGCACGCCCCAAGAGCAGGGCAAAAAGCCCGCTCCGCCTTACAATCCGACTACACCCACCGTCCATCGACGCCCATGCCCATCCCGCCTTTCACCCTCAGCGAAAGCCGCTTCCGCGATGACGACGGCCTGTTTCACGGGCTGCTCCACAACGGGATGGTTGGCGTATATGTGATCCAGCACGGCAAGTTCCGGTATGTGAACCCACGCCTTGCCGAACTTTTCGGATATACGCAGCAAGAAATCAGCGGTCATTTCTCCCCCCTGGACTTGGTCGTCCCCTTCGATCGGGAACGGGTGGCCCAGGCCATGGAGCAGCGCCTCCAACACCGGGCCGAATGTGCTCACTACAGTTTCCGGGGACAAACCCGGCAGGGGCAGTCCGTGGACGTGGAGGTCTTCGGCATTCGCACCACCCTGGATGGCGCCCCCGCGATTGTGGGCATGTTGGTGGATGTCACGGGCCGCTGCGCCTCCGAACGCGCCGTGACCGAGCAGCTGAACTTCACCGCCCAGGTCATCGAGGCCATTCCCAGCCCCCTGTTCTTCAAGGATGAAGCGGGGCGCTACGTGGGCTGCAACAAGGCGTTCGAGCAATTCATCGGCCGCCAGCGCAACGAGCTGCTGGGGCGCAGCGTGTTCGACATTTCGCCCCCCGACCTGGCCGAGCGCTATCACGCCGCCGACCAAGCCCTGTTCGACAACCCGGGCATCCAGACCTACGAGGCCTCCGTCCAATCCACCGACGGGCTACGCCGGGACGTGATCTTCAATAAGGCCACCTATTCCCGGGCCGATGGCACCCTGGCCGGGCTGGTGGGCATCATCACCGACATTACCGACCGCAAGCAGAGCGAAGCCCTGATCTGGATGCAGGCCAACTACGACGCCCTCACCGGCCTGCCCAACCGGCGTCTGCTCAACGAACGACTGCGCGAATCCATGCGCCGCTCCCAGCGCCGGGAAGACTGCGTGGCGGTGATGTTCATCGACCTGGATCGCTTCAAGGAGGTCAACGACACCCTGGGCCATGAGGCCGGCGACAAGCTGCTGATGGAAGCCGCCCGGCGCATCGTGGCCTGCGTGCGCGAAACCGATACAGTAGCCCGCCAGGGGGGTGACGAATTCATGGTGCTGCTCCCCGGCCTGGCCGACCGGAGTGCCATTGAACGCATTGCCAGCGAGATCATCCAGACCCTCGCCCAGCCCTTCAGCCTGGATGCAGATGCGGCCTATGTGTCGGCCAGCATCGGCATCACCCTTTTCCCCCAGGACGGAGACAACCCGGTCACCATCCTCAAGAACGCCGACCAGGCCATGTACCACGCCAAGGAAGAGGGGCGGAACCGCTACAGCTATTTTTCGCCAGCCATGCAGGCCCAGGCCCAGGAGCGCCTGCGCTTGGGCAAGGAGCTGCGCCGCGCCCTGCGCAACCAGGAGCTACGGCTGTACTACCAACCCATCCTGCAACTGGCCAGCGGACAAGTCACCAAAGCCGAAGCCCTGTTGCGCTGGGCGCATCCGGAGCGGGGGTTGATCCAGCCCGGTGACTTCATCCCCATTGCCGAAGAACTGGGCCTGATCGACAGCATCGGCAGCTGGGTCTTCGAAGAAGCCACCGCCGCCGCCCTGCGCTGGTATCAGCAAGATCTGCCGCCCATCCAGCTCACCATCAACACCTCGCCGCGCCAGTTTGCCAAGGGCCAATCCCTGGAGTTTCTGCTCGAACGGCTCCAGCACCTGCCCCTGGATGGGGCCCGGATCGGGCTGGAGATCACAGAAAACACCCTGCTGGACGAACACCCCGCCATCACCGCCCAGCTCGCCCGCCTGTGCGCTGCCGGCGTGCAGGTATCTTTGGATGACTTTGGCACCGGCTATTCGGCCATGGCCTACCTGAAGCGGCTGGACATTGACTACCTGAAGATCGACCGCTCCTTCGTGCGCGACCTGGCCACCGACCCCTCGGATCTGGCGATTACTGAAGCCATCATCGCCATGGGCCACAAACTGGGCCTGCAGGTGGTGGCCGAGGGCATCGAGACCGTCGAACAGCGCCAGCTTCTGCTCGCCGCCGGCTGCGACCTGGGCCAGGGCTATCTGTTCGCCACCCCCATGCCCGAGGCAGAATTCATCGCTTATCTGCAAGCCGGGGGCTGAACCCCGGCCATTTTCCCGTTCAAGGCCCCCATGGTCCAGCGCGCCACTCCGGTTCACGCCCAGCCCCACCCCATCTCCCCGGAAGCCCTGCGGCGCTACGATCTGCTGCTGGCGGGCTTTGATCTGCTGGATCAGGCCATTGCGGTGTTCGATGCGGGCCCACGCCTCGTCACCTGGAACAAGGCCCTGCTGCGCCTGCTGGACTTTCCCGAATCCATGGTGCGGGTGGGCACCCCATTTGAAGACTTTGTACGCTTCAACGCCGAGCGGGGCGAATACGGCCCCGGCCCGGTGGATGCGCTGGTGGCCGAGCGCATGGCCTCGGTGCGCGCCTTCCAGCCCCACAGCGCCGAGCGGGTGCGCCCCAACGGCCAGATCCTGGCCATCCAGGGGGTGCCGATTCCCAATCTGGGCTTTGTCAGCCTATGGACCGACATCACCGAACAGCGCCGTTACGAGCAGCTGATCGAAAGCCAGAACGCCGAGCTGGAAACCCGGGTGCGCGCACGCACCGCCGAACTGGAAACCGCCAAGCTGCACCTGGACCGGATCGCCACCCAGCTCACCCGCTCCGAAGAACGCCTGCGCCTCATCATGGACGCGATTCCTGCCCTGATTGCCTATCTGGACGCGGGGGAACGCTACATCTTCGCCAACAAGGGCTACGCCGAGTGGTTTGGGCTGGATAAAGACAGCATCGTCGGGCGCAGCATCGAAGAAGTATTTGGCCCCGAGGCCTACGCCCACGTGCGCCCCTACCTGGAGCAGGCCGCCCAGGGCGAGCGGGTCAGCTACGAATACGCCCGGCGCCTGCCCAATGGGCGGGATGTGCATGCCCGTAGCGCCGTGGTGCCGGAGGTTTCGGAAGCGGGCGGGGTGCAGGGCCTGTTCGTACTCTCCATCGACATCACCGAGCAGAAGGCCAGCCAGGCCGCCCTGATCCAGGCCCAGAAGATGGAAGCGGTGGGCCAGCTCACCGGCGGCCTCGCCCACGACTTCAACAACCTGCTCACCATCATCACCGGCAACCTGGCCACCCTGCAGGACAAGCTGCCCGCCCACCTGGGCTGCGACGAATACCTGGCCCCGGCCCTCAACGCCGCCCGCCGGGGCAGCGAGCTGATCCGCCGCCTGCTCACCTTCTCGCGCCAGCAACCGCTGGCCCCCTGCGCGGTGGAAGTGGGCACCCTGGTCCAGGGCATGAGCCAGCTCCTGGCCCGCTCCCTGACCGAGCGCATCCGCCTCCACCTGAGCCTGCCTGACGCCGCCCTGCACGCCCGGGCCGACCCCCATCAGCTGGAAAACGCCCTCATCAATCTGGCCATCAACGCCCGGGATGCGATGCCCGAGGGGGGCAGCCTCTCGATCAGCGTGGGGCTGCGCGCCCTCTCCCCCGAGCTGGCCCGGCTGGTGGAGGTGCCAGCCGGGGATTACGTCCAGTTCGACATTTCCGACACGGGCAAGGGCATCGCCCCGGAGGTGCTGCCCCGGGTGTTCGAGCCCTTCTTCACCACCAAGGATTTCGGCGCCGGAAGCGGGCTCGGGCTGTCGATGGTGTATGGCTTCATCCGCCAATCCGGGGGCAATATCCGCATCCTCAGCACCCCCGGCCAGGGCACCAACGTGCGCTTCATCCTGCCCCGGGTGCCGGCCCCCACCCCCACCACCAGCCCAACCCCCAGCGCCAGCGCCCCGGCGGCGCCCCCGGGCGGGCTGGTGCTGCTGGTGGAAGACGAGCCCGAGGTGCGCAAGGTGATACGCCAGCAGCTCACCGAACTGGGCCACCCGGTGCTGGAAGCCGGCAACGGGCTGGAAGCCCTCACCCTGCTGGAAGCGGTGGACGCCATCCAGCTGCTGATTTCCGATACCCTGATGCCCGGCCTGGACGGACGCGAACTGAGCCGCCGGGCCCGGGTGCTGCGCCCCCGGCTGCCCATCCTGCTCATCACCGGCTACGCCACCGGCGACGGGGCCGACCAGGCCCCCGATGCGCCCACCCTGCACAAACCCTTTGACCGGGCGGCCCTGGCCGCCGCCCTCGCCCAGCTACCCTCCCCCGGGAGTGCCCCATGAGCCCGCACGAAGTGTTCAAAGACAAGGACAATCCCCTGCTCTTCATCGTTGAAGACGAACTCGACATCGCCCGCCTGCTGGCCAGCACCCTGGCCGAATATGGTTTCAGGAGCGAGATTTTCACCACGGGCCGGGGTGCCCTGGCCCGGGCCCGCCGGCTCCAGCCCGAGCTGGCCATCCTCGATCTGGGCCTGCCCGACATGGACGGGCTCCAGGTGCTGCGCGAGCTGCAGGAGCAACACCCCTGCGCCGCCCTGATCCTGACCGGGCGGGACGGGCTCACCGACCGGGTGCTGGGCCTGGAGCTGGGGGCCGATGATTATCTGGTCAAGCCCTTCGAACCCCGGGAGCTGGTGGCCCGGGTGCGCTCCATCCTGCGCCGCTACCAGAAAACCGCCAGCCACGAGCAGGGCCAGCACACCCAAGCCTGTTTTGCCGACTGGCGCTTCGAGCTGGGCAGCCTCAGCCTGCGCCATGCAGATGGCCGCAGCGCCACTCTGTCGGCCGCCGAAGCCGCCCTGCTGCAAAGCCTGCTGCGCCGCCCCAACAAGATCCTGACCCGCGAACAGCTGATCGGCGAACGGGAGCTGGACCCCTTCGACCGCAGCATCGACGTGCGCATCTCCCGCCTGCGCCGCAAGCTGGAAATCGACCCGCAAGACCCGAAAATCATCAAGACCGTATATGGCGCCGGCTACCTGCTCTCGGCCAGCGTGGAGTGGCAGTAGGGCCTGCACGCACAAAAACCCCCATCGCCGCGCCCCACACCTTACGTTGACGTAAAATGCATGGTTCTTACGTAGGGAGAGGGAGAACCCCCATCATGACAAGACCTTTCAAGATTCTCGGCGTCCAGCAGATCGCCATCGGCGGCCCGTCCAAAGACCGCCTGCGCACCCTGTGGGTGGACATGTTCGGCCTGGAAGTGACCGGCAACTTCAAGTCCGAGCGGGAAAACGTCGACGAAGACATCACCGCCATGGGCATCGGCCCCTTCAAGGTCGAAGTTGACCTGATGCAGCCCCTTGACCCGGACAAGAAGCCCGCCGTGCACACCACGCCCCTCAACCACGTGGGCCTGTGGGTGGACGACCTGCCCAAGTGCGTCGAATGGCTCACCGCCCAGGGCGTGCGCTTCGCACCGGGTGGCATCCGCAAGGGCGCCGCTGGCTTCGACATCACCTTCCTCCACCCCAAGGGCAACGAAGAGTTCCCGATTGGCGGTGAAGGCGTACTGATCGAACTGGTCCAGGCCCCGCCCGAAGTGGTCGAGGCCTTCGCCAAGCTGGCGGGCTAAGCCCCCGCCCGGCCCCGGGTGCTGCGGAAACACCCGACGGCTGTACGCACCATGCAGTAAATACAAAGGCGCCCGGCCATGACCGGAAGCGCCAGAAAAACCGGATCCCAGCCCTCAAGCTGGGGTCCGGTTTTTTTACACATAATGGATAAGATTACTCAAAAATACTTGCTCAAAAAAAAACCGTGAAACTGATTTGCCAAGATTTTTTTTTCAATATTATCAAGTGACAAACTGCACTTGCACGCCAAGCTTGCGTGATCGCGCTCACACTCCCAGCCAGCCCCCCAAAAAAACAGAATCACACAAGGTGGCAAGACTCATTTTTATGAGTGTCGGATTAATTTACACTTCAGTTCATAAAATTTATCAATTTTCAGCGTTAACAAATATATACAACCCTGGCACAGACCTTGCGTCTGTCCCGATGAATCCTCACTCACGGACAATCATGAAAAAGACACCACTGATTCTTGCCGCCAGCCTCGTCATCGGCACAGCCAGTGCTCACGCCAGCCTGATCACCTACACCAACAAGGCCGCCTTCCTGGCCGCCGCCGGCAGCCTGAGCACCGAAACCTTCAGCAGCGCCTCCGTTGGCACCTCCACCGCCAACTACTCCGGCAGTTTTAACGGCTTCACCCTGAGCAGCGTTGCCAACGGCGACAAGAGCGGGATCGCCACCGGCACCATCGCTGGCGCCGATAACATCAGCATCCCCACCAGCTTCACCGGCCAAAACTTCTACGGCTGGGGTAACAGTAATGGCGGCGCGGGCCCCACCACCACCTTCACGTTCACTTCGGGTATCACCGCCTTCGGCTTTGACTGGTTCAATACC
>JAJTBM010000116.1 GCA_021286885.1 Rhodocyclales bacterium | reverse complement strand
ACCCAGGGCGTCCTTGAGGCCCTTGATCCGACCGTGGGGAATGGCGATGCCCTGACCCAGGCCGGTGGAGCCCAGTTTTTCGCGGGCAAACAGGCTGTCAAAGACCGTGCTGCGGCCAATGCCGTGGTTGTTTTCGAACAGCAGACCGGCTTGCTCGAAAGCACGTTTCTTGCTGCTCGCCTCAAGACCGACGACCACGTTGCCGGGCGGCAGGAGTTTGGCAATGAGATTCATGGCAGACTCACCTGGCTCAAGGCTCAGGTTCCTGGGACTAGGGATGCGGAAAGTTCCGGAGGCTGCGAAGGCCGCCGGGGCCGTTGTAACAATTGGCGCGCATTATAGCCACAACGGTCCCGGGGGAGAGGTTGGATCAGAACTTAGTTAACACTGTGCGGGCACTAAGCAGGCACTGAGTGGCCACTGAATGAGCGCGCGATGAAAACCGAGTTCTTAGGATTCGACCACATGATTCTTGAGGGAATCATGGCCGTGGTCGGTGATCTTGTCCTTGTACTTGAGAACTTGGCGATCGAGCTTGTCGATCAGGGTGTCGATGGCAGCGTACATGTCTTCGCTGTCGCTCTCCACGTAGATATCCTTGCCACGTACATGCAGGGTGACTTCAGCCTTCTGACGCAGCTTCTCCACGGAGAGGATCACGCTGACACTAGTGACGTTGTCGAAGTGCCGGATCACCCGATCAAGCTTGCTGGTGACGTATTCGCGGATAGCGGCGGTAACTTCGACGTGATGCCCCGTGATGTTGAGGTTCATGGTGCTTACCTTTCTGTCAGATGGTTTTGCGCAGACTGACCGGCGGGATGTCGAGGGACTCGCGGTATTTTGCAATGGTCCGACGGGCCACAACGATACCCTGCTGGCCTAACAACTCGGCAATCTTGGCGTCGGACAAGGGTTTCTTCTTGTCTTCCGCTCCTACCAGCTGGCGAATCAGCGCCCGAATCGCCGTGGAAGAAGCAGCCCCACCGGTGTCGGTGGCAACGTGACTGCCGAAGAAATACTTAAACTCAAAAATGCCGCGCGGCGTGGCCATGTACTTTTGGGTGGTCACCCGTGAGACGGTGGATTCGTGTAGATCCAGCTGCTCTGCGATTTCCCGCAATGTGAGCGGGCGCATTGCCACATCGCCATAATCGAAGAACTGGCGCTGGCGGTCAACAATTGCTTGCGATACCCGCTGGATGGTGTCGAAGCGCTGCTGCACGTTCTTGATCAGCCAGCGGGCCTCCTGGAGGTGGCTGGAGAGGGAGCCGCTCGCCCCCCGGTTGTCCCGCAGGATCTGGGCGTAGAGCTGGTTGATGCGCAGCCGGGGCATGGCGTCCGGATTGAGGTTCACCACCCAGCTGCTGCGCACCTTGCGCACCACCACGTCGGGCACCACGTAACGGGTGTCCGCCTGGGAGAACTGGGCGCCGGGGCGGGGGTTGAGGCTCAGGATCAGGCCGTGGGCCTCGCGCAGGGCGTCATCGGTGCAGCGCAGGTTGCGCTTGAGCTTGAGAAAATCCCGGGCAGCCAGCAGTTCCAGATGCTCGGAGACAATCGCAATCGCCAGATCCCGGGTTTCCGAACCGGGCAGGGCCTGGAGCTGCAGGGCGAGGCACTGACTCACGTCCCGGGCGCCGATCCCGGCCGGGTCCAGGCTCTGGATCTGGCGCAGGGCGATGTTCAGGTCGTCCAGGTCGAAATCCAGCTCGGGGGGCAGGAGGGGCAGCAGATCATCCAGGGACTGGCTCAGATAGCCATCGTCGTCCAGAGCTTCCACCAGAAAGCGCACCAGGGCTCGATCCCGATCCGAGAGGGGCGTCAGGGCGATCTGGGCGTCCAGATGGTCCCGCAGGGACGGGACGGCGGCCTGGAACTCCTGGAAGTCGGTGTCATCGTCGTCGTCCCGCTGGCTGCCGCCGCTGCCGGAGGACATCCATTCTCCGGGCTCCCCGTTGTCGTCGTACTCCCGCTCGTTGTGTTCGTTCTCCCGGCTGGGGGCGCTGTCCTGGGTGCTTTCGCTGCCGGCGGGGGCCATGGGGCCCGGCGGTTCGACCCGGCTGGAGCCCATGTCGCCTTCGGGTTCATCCCGTTCGAGCATGGGGTTTTCAAGCAGGATCTTTTCGATTTCCTGGTTGAGTTCGAGGGTGGACAGCTGGAGCAGCTTGATGGACTGCTGCAGTTGCGGGGTGAGCGCAAGGTGCTGGGAGAGTTTGAGCTGGAGACTGGGCTTCATGGGGGCGGGCTTGGTCTCAGAGCCGGAAGTGTTCGCCGAGGTAAACCTGGCGGACCTGTTCGTTGTGGATGATCTCGTCGGGGCGGCCACTGGCCAGCACCACGCCGGCGTTGATGATGAAGGCCCGGTCGCAGATGCCCAGGGTTTCACGCACGTTGTGGTCGGTGATCAGCACGCCGATGCCCTTGTCTTTGAGGAAGCGGATGATCTTCTGGATGTCGATCACGGCAATCGGGTCCACCCCCGCGAAGGGCTCATCGAGCAGGATCAGGCGCGGATTGCTGGCCAGGGCCCGGGCAATCTCGCAACGCCGCCGTTCGCCGCCGGAGAGCGAGATGGAGGTGTTGTCGCGCAGGTGAGTAATGCCCAGTTCTTCGAGCAGTTGCTCAAGGCGTTCCTGGATCTGGGCCTTGCTGAGGTCTTGCAGTTCCAGCACCGCCTGGATGTTTTCGGCCACCGTGAGCTTGCGGAACACGCTCATTTCCTGGGGCAGATACGACAGGCCCTGGCGTGCGCGCTGGTGGATGGGGCGGTGGGTGAGGGCCTCGTTGTCGAGGGTGATTTCGCCCCCGTCGGCGGCCACCAGGCCTACGATCATGTAGAAGCAGGTGGTTTTGCCGGCCCCGTTGGGGCCCAGCAGACCGACCACTTCACCGCTGCCCACGTCAAAGGAGACGTCTTGGACGACAGTGCGGGCCTTGTATTTTTTGCGCAGGTTGCTGACTTTAAGCAGGCTCATCGCCGGGGTGTTCTCGGAGGACTGTACGTATGACTTCGGAAGAAAAGCCGCGACCTTGAAGGAAACGGGCCTGACGGGCCCATTCTCGCGCATCTGCGGGCGGGGTGGCGAATTTTCGTTGGTGCAGTGCACGGGCCCGTTCGAGCTCGGACACGCTGCATTCGGTATCGAGGGCCTGGCCTATGAGTTCGGCGTCCACCCCCCGGCGGGACAGCTCGAAACGCAGCCGGCTGGCGCCGAAACGACCCGCCTTGGCGCGCACATAGGCCTCGGCAAAGCGGGCGTCGGACAGCAGCCCCAGTTCGGCCAGCCGATCAAGCTCGGTGGCGATGGCCTCGGGTTCATCGGCCCCGGCCAGCTTGCGCGCCAGCTCGCTGCGGGAGTGTTCCCGCTGGGCGAGGTAGCGTAGGGCGCGTTCACGCAGGCTGGGGCTCATGGGCCGGGTTTAGAACTCGTCGGCAGCTGCCGCCGGGGTGGCAGACGGGGCGGCGACGGGGGCCATGGTGGGCAGACCCACGGCGGTACGGATCTTGTTTTCGATCTCGCGGGCGGTGTGGGGGTGGGTCTTCAGGTATTCCCGGGCGTTGTCCTTGCCCTGGCCGATCTTGTCGCCGTTGTAGGAATACCAGGCGCCGGACTTGTCGATGAACTTGTGCTGGACGCCCAAATCGATGATCTCGCCCTCGCGGGAGGTGCCTTCGCCGTACAGGATGTCGAACAGGGTTTCCTTGAACGGGGGGGCCACCTTGTTCTTGACCACCTTCACTTTGGTTTCGGAGCCAATCACCTCGTCGTTCTTCTTGATGGTGCCGATGCGGCGGATGTCCATCCGCACCGAGGCGTAGAACTTGAGGGCGTTGCCGCCGGTGGTGGTTTCGGGGCTGCCGAACATCACGCCGATCTTCATCCGGATCTGGTTGATGAAGATCACCAGGGTGTTGGTGCGGTTGATGCTGCCGGTGAGTTTGCGCAGGGCCTGGGACATCAGGCGGGCCTGGAGGCCGGGGAGCTGGTCGCCCATTTCGCCTTCGATTTCGGCCTTGGGGGTGAGGGCGGCGACGGAGTCCACCACCACCACATCAACGCCACCGGAGCGCACCAGCATGTCGGCGATTTCGAGGGCCTGTTCGCCGGTGTCGGGCTGGGACACCAGCAGATCGCCCACGTTCACGCCCAGTTTTTGAGCGTAGCTCACGTCGAGAGCGTGCTCGGCGTCGATGAAGGCTGCGGTGCCGCCCAGCTTTTGCATTTCGGCCACCACCTGCAGGGTCAGGGTGGTCTTGCCGGAGGATTCAGGGCCGTAGATTTCAACAACCCGGCCCCGGGGCAGCCCGCCGATCCCGAGCGCGATGTCCAGCCCCAGGGAGCCGGTGGAAACGGTCTGGATGTCGGCGGCCACTTCGGCATCGCCCATGCGCATGACGGAACCCTTGCCGAACTGCTTTTCGATCTGGGCAAGAGCAGCGGTGAGGGCCTTGGCCTTGTTGTCGTCCATCGGTGTGATCCTTTTATGAAAGGTTTGCGTGATTATGGCACAGACTTTGCGTGGTGAAAGTTGACCTGTGCGTCAGCTCAAAATCTGGCCTGGGTTGGCGTGCCAAAGCGCGTTTCAAACAGCTTTTGAAACCGCCTGGGCGGCCTGGCTCGTCTGGATATCGGGTGATTCTGGCTGTTATTTTATACAGCTTTTGTGCCAGAGCCAGCCCTGTTTGAGAAGCGATGTGGAAAACAGCGTGTCGACCCGCCCGGGTGGGCGCGCCGTCTCAGGGGTAGTGGGCGAGCAGGGTTTCGAGGGCGTGGATCACCGCCTGGCGGCGCACGCTTTCCCGGTCGCCCTTGAAGTGGCAGGTGGCGGTGAGAGGAGCCTCACCGGCCTTGCCCCAGCCAAAACACACGGTGCCTACCGGCTTGGTGGGGCTGCCACCGCCCGGGCCGGCGATGCCCGAGATGGAGAGGGCCAGCTCGGTGCCGCAGCGCTCCAGGGTGCCGCGCACCATCGCGGCGGTAATGGCTTCGCTCACCGCCCCGTGGCGGGCGAGGGTGATGCTGGGCACGCCCAGCAGGCGCTGTTTGGCTTCGTTGGAGTAGGTGACGAAACCGCCGTCAAACCACGCCGAGCTGCCGGCAATGGCGGTGACAACCTGGGCCACCCAGCCTCCGGTACAGGATTCGGCGGTGGCGAGGCGCCAGTGGCGGGCCTGCAGGTGTTCTCCCACCCGGCGGGCGAGGGCGTCCAGGTGTGCATCCATCAGCCAAAAAACCTCACGAGCAGGGCCAGCACGAACAGGCTGTAGCCGGCGGCCAGCAGATCATCCAGCATTACGCCCAGGCCGCCCCGGGTACGGTCATCCACCCAGCGGATGGGCTGGGGCTTGACGATGTCGAAGAAGCGGAACAGCCCGAAGGCCACCGCCTGCCAGCCCAGGGTGGGGGGCGTGAACCAGAGCACCAGCCAGATCGCCACGATCTCATCCCACACGATGCTGCCGTGGTCGGCCACGCCTAGGGCGCGGCCTGTGCGTTCGCAGGCCAGGATCCCGAACAGGAAGGAGGCCAGCAGCAGGGCGCCGAACACCGGGTCGGAGAGGGATGACTTGATGAGGGGGTAGAGCAGCCAGCCGGCCAGGGTGCCCGCAGTGCCCGGCCCCTTGGGCCACAGCCCGGAGCCAAAGCCCAGGGCGATGAAATGGGACGGGTCGGCCAACAGGAAGCGGCGGGTGGGCTTGAGCATGGGGCGGCCGGATCAGGTGCCGAAGTGGTCGTAGCCCCGGGTTTCAGCGGGGCGCAGGGTGCCGTCGGGCGCACGTAGATGCAGGCCGGGGACGGCGCTCAGCTGGCCGATCCGGTGCAGGGGCAGATCCAGCTGGCGGGCGAGGGCTGCGAGCGGTGCGCGCTGCCCCGGCGGGGCGCTGAACAGCAGCTCGTAGTCGTCACCCCCCCGGGTACAGGCCCGGAAGGCCCGGTCGGCATCTCCACAGGCGGCCAGGAGGGGCGCCAGGGGGAGTGCAGCCAGTTCGATCTCAGCGCCCACGCCGGAGGCCTCAAGGATGTGGCCCAGATCGCCGAACAGCCCGTCGGACACGTCCAGCATGGCGCTGGCGATGCCGCGCAGGGCCAGACCCAGGGCGACCCGGGGCTGGGGCCGGTGCAGCGCATCCAGGCAGGCTGCGGCGTAATCCGGATGCAGAGGCAGGCCTTCGAGCAGCTGGGCGAGGCCCAGGGCGGCGCGGCCCGGCTGGCCGGACACCCACAGATCGTCGCCGGCCTTGCCCGCGCTGCGGGTGATGGCCTGGCCGGTGGGCACTTCGCCGAAGATGGTGGGGCACAGGTTGAGGGGGCCCCGGGTGGTATCGCCGCCAATGGCGTCGATCCCGAAAGCCTCGCAACAGGCAAAGAAACCCCGGGCAAAGGCGGCGATCCAGGCTTCGTCCGGGGCTGGCAGGCTGGCGGCCAGCACCACCCAGCGGGGTGCGGCGCCCATGGCGGCCAGGTCGGAGACATTGACCGCCAGGGTTTTCCAGCCCAGGGCTTCCGGGTCGGCCTCGGGCACGAAGTGGGTGCCCGACACCAGCATGTCGGTGGAAATGGCCAGCTGCATGCCCGGCCCCGGGCGGATCAGGGCCGCGTCATCCCCCACCGCCAGATCGGTGTGCCGGGCGGGGCGGGTGAAGTGGCGCCGGATCAGCGCAAATTCCGAGGCCATGCCGGCTTACTGGCCCTTGGCTTCGCGCCGTTGGCGGGCGTTGGCTTCGACTTCGTCGGCCCGCACGCGGGCGGCGAGCTTGTCCAGCACGCCATTCACGAACTTGTGGCCGTCGGTGCCGCCAAAGCCCTTGGCCAGCTCAATGGCCTCGTTGATGATGACCCGGTAGGGGGTATCGGGGCGGTGCACCAGCTCGAAGGTGGACAGCAGCAGGATGCCCTTTTCAATCGGGGACAGCTCGTTGAGCTGGCGGTCGATGTAGGGGGCGAAGGCCATCAGCAGATCGGTGGCGTTGGTGATGGTGCCGCGCAGCAGGGCCACGAAGAGTTCGCGGTCGCACTTATCGAAACCGGAAACGCCGGCCATCTGGCTTTCAATGGCGCTGATGCCGTTCTGGCTCAGTTGCCACTGGTAGATGCCCTGGAGGGCGAATTCGCGGGCGCGACGGCGGGGGGACTTGTTTGCGCTCATGCCAGTGCCTTCAGCAGTCGGGCCATTTCCACCGCAGCCTGGGCGCACTCGGTGCCCTTGATCATGCGGGCCAGGGCCTGGTCGTCGTCTTCGGTGGTCAGGATGCCGTTGGCGATGGGCAGGCCGGTGTCGAGGGCGACGCGGGTGATGCCGCTGCCCTGTTCGTTGGAGACCAGCTCGAAGTGGTAGGTCTCGCCACGGATCACGGCGCCCAGGGCGATCAGCGCATCAAAGCGCCCGCTCTTGCCCATGGTTTGCAGCACCAGCGGGATTTCCAGGGCGCCCGGAACGGTGGCGATCTGGATATCGGTGGCGGCCACGCCCAGGCGCAGCAGTTCGGCGGTGCAGGCGGAGAGCAGGCCTTCGCACACATCTTGGTTGAAGCGGCTCATGACGACGCCGACGCGCAAGCCCTGGCCATCCAGGTTGGGGGCGATTTCGGGAATATCGGTGAAACGGGGCATGGAGTTTGATTACCTTGCAGCTTGTGATGGAAAGGTCCGACCCTGCCCGGGCCGGACGGAAGCCCGATGGGATCAGGCTTCGGGTGTGACGTGACCCGTCAGGGTGAGGCCGAAACCGGCCATGCTGGGGATCTTGCGCGGGCTGGCCATCAGCTTCATCTTGCCCACCTGGAGGGCGCGCAGGATCTGGGCGCCGATCCCGAACAGGCGCGGGTCCCACTTCTGGGCGGGGCGGGGCGCACTGGCGGGGGCCAGCTGATCCAGCAGCTCCTGGCCGCTTTGGGGTCGGTAGAGCAAGACCAGCACGCCGGTGCCATGTTCAACGATGCGGCGCAGGGTGGTGTCGATGGGGAAGCTGTGGCGCCCGCTGGCCGGGTCGAGGAAGTCCAGCACCGAGACGGGTTCGTGCACCCGGGTGAGGACTTCCACGTCGGGGCGGATCTCGCCATAGCTCATGGCCAGATGGACTTCACCCGAGGTCTTGTCTTCAAACGCGCACAGCCGGAAGGGGCCATGGGCGGTGTTGACGGTTTTTTCGCTGACCTTTTCGATCAGCTTTTCGGTGCGTGCCCGGTACTCGATGAGGTCGCGGATCGCACCGATCTTGAGCCCGTGCAGCTGGGCGAACTCGATGAGTTCGGGCATGCGGGCCATGGTGCCGTCGTCGTTCATGATCTCGCAGATCACGGAGGCGGGCTCC
>JAJTBM010000115.1 GCA_021286885.1 Rhodocyclales bacterium | reverse complement strand
TGAGCAAGGAGCAGCTGGTGGATCACCTGTGCGGCTGGGGCGAGGAAGTCTCCAATAACGCCATCGAAGTGTATGTGCACCGGCTGCGCAAGAAGCTAGAGCACAGCGGCGTCCAGATTGTGACCATGCGCGGTCTGGGCTATTGCCTCGAAAAGCCGGATAGCCACGCCTGATGTGGGCCGCCAGAGGGCGTCGCAACGCCGACGCGGCCCGCAGCGAAGGCGGTGAGGGCAAGGCCTTCAACTCCCTGTTTGGCGAGATTCTCGATTGGATGCTCGCCCCTTTGCTGTTTCTGTGGCCGATTTCCATCATCGTCACCCACAACGTGGCCAACAGCATCGCCAATCAGCCCTACGATCAGGCTCTGGCGGTGAATGTGAAGGCGATTGCGCGCCTCGTGACCCTCGAAAACGGTCGCCCCCGGGTGAATTTTCCCGAACCGGCCCGCTTGATCCTGCGGGCCGACGAGGACGACACCGTGTATTACCAGGTGCGCGGCTTCAAGGGCGAACTGCTGGCCGGGGACAAGGAAATCCCCAACGCCACGCCCCCCGACACCGTGGTGCCGGATCTGGTCCAGTTTCGGGATGAAACCATCGCCGATGAGGAAGTACGGGTCGCCTACCAGATCCTCCAGCCCATCGCCAGCCAGCCCAGCCGGCTGGTGCTGGTGCAGGTGGCCGAAACCCGCAACAAGCGCAGCACCCTGGCGTCCCGGGTGGTGACGGGCGTGCTGCTGCCCCAGTTTGCGATCATCCCGATTGCGGTGATCCTGGTCTGGATGGGCCTCTCCCGGGGGATTGCGCCCCTCAACCGGCTCCAGAGCTTGATCCGCCGCCGTCGCCCGAGCGACCTGTCGCCCATCGAAGTGGGCGGGGTGCCCGAGGAGGTGCGCCCCCTCATCATCGCCTTCAATGAGATGATGGCCCGCCTCGAAGAAAACCTGCAGGCCCAGCAACGCTTCATTGCCGACGCGGCCCACCAGATGCGCACCCCCCTCACGGGCCTGCGCATGCAGACCGATCTGGCTTTGATGGAATCCGATCCGGCCCAGATCCACCGCTCCCTCCAGCAGATTTCCCAGAGCGCCGAGCGGGCCAGCCATCTCATCAACCAGCTCCTGTCCCTGGCCCGGGCCGAAGCCAGCTACGAAAAGATCTACGCCGTTGAACAGGTGGATCTGGAAGCCCTGCTGCGTCCCATGCTCACCGACTTTGTGCCCCGGGCCCTGCAGAAGGGCATCGACTTCGGCCTGGAAACCACCGATCAGCCCCTGCTCATCGACGGCAACCCGGTGCTGCTGGGCGAGCTGCTCAAGAATCTGATCGACAACGCCCTTAAATACACTCCTGTCGGGGGCTGCGTGACGGTGCGCACCATCGCCACCGAAAAGGCCATTGTTGAAGTGGAAGATACGGGCGTTGGCATCCCCGAAGCCGACCGGGAGCGGGTGTTCGAACGCTTCTACCGGGTGCTGGGCAGCGCCGAAAGCGGCTCCGGCCTGGGCCTGCCCATCGTGCGCGAAATCGCCGAGCTGCACCGGGCCAAGGTCAGCCTCTCGCCCAATCCGGCGGGGCAGGGCACCATCGTGCAGGTGGTCTTTCCATTCAGCCGCACCGAGCCCCCGCCCCCCGCACTGCCCGGCCCCATGGCCCGTAACCAGTTCCCGCCGGCCTGAACCCTGGGGTGCGTGGTCGCCAGCATAAAATGGGCTTGACGAACGCCGATTCCGCGTCTAGAATGCGCTCTCCTTTGGCCAGTTAGCTCAGTTGGTAGAGCAGCGGATTGAAAATCCGCGTGTCCGTGGTTCGATTCCGCGACTGGCCACCAAGTCAAAGCACAAAAGCCCGTCCTCGTGACGGGCTTTTTGCGTTTCTGAGCGTACTGTTTTCTGACGTCATTCAAGCCTGGGGTTGGTTTGCCCGGTTTCAGGGCTGTGTTGGCAAGATCGCGAGTTGAACTTCTTGCCCGTACCTCAGTATTTCTTCAGGTGGAACCGGGTGTTCAGCAGTGTCCAGCACTTGGGCGCGGATCTGCGTGGCTGGGATGCCGCACGCCACCAGTGATTGTCTTAAAGCACTCAGACGCCAGCCAAAGAGCACAGGATTGTAGCCACGCGCAGGAAGATGAGCGTGCCCAGTGAGGCTGCTCGCGCCCTAGGCTCTCCATCAACATCTTGCCTTTGGATGTCAGTTTGTCTTGGTGCTCGGGGAACAAGTTGTCGGTGGATAGTCGCAGGCGAATGGCAGAGTCGTGCTCGGTTTGTTCTGCCGGAATGGCGTAGCGTGTTGCGATTTGCATAATGCGGGTAGCGCGGGGGTGCCAGAGACCAATAAACGTGCCGGCTTCTGCCCAACTGGAGCGTGCGTTGAGGGCCAGAGTCGTTAATACGAATATAGGCCAGTATCGATAGATCCGAGCTATGCAAAGTTTTAAACGTATGGCAGGTAGAAGGCTGGCAACGTACAAAGTGTGCCGCATACGGTTATCGGCGCTCATTTTCTACACTGATCTTGCGACTGGTTTGCCATAGACTGTCGAGTGCTGCACTCAGCAGCGCGCTGTGTTTGGCTGCATTGCTTGCGAATACAGCCACAACAATGTTTTTATCGAAATCCAGGTACAAACTAGTGCCGTAGCTGCCAATAATGGCTGCTTGGCGACCACGATCCCCAGGCTGGGTGAAATAGTATTGCCACGTGCTTTTACCCTTCAGGCCTGCCAGTTCGGGGGGCTGAATATCAAGGCTGTCGCTGGGTGTACTAATGCTTTCCATAAACCAAGCAGGTGCCAGAGGGCGGGCTGCGCGGCGCTGGCGTGTGTCGATCAGGCTTTGACCGAAACGGGCAAAGTCTTCCAGGCTGAGCCCCAGCCCGTCGGCCACGTAATTGCCTTTTGCATCTTGAGTCCAGTAAGCGGGGTGACGGGCTTTGATGCTTTGCTGGAGCTCACATAGCAGTTGAGGGGGGCGACGTTGCCATGCTTTTTCATTGAGCCAGAGTAGCAGTTCGGCACTGGGGTTTTGCAGGTCGGGGGCAGGACGTGTTTGGGCGCGTGGCCAATTGCCACGCTTGTTGAGCCAAGCGCGGATGCCGCTACGACCCGTGCTTTGCCCCCGGGCTTCTTTTTCCCACCGTTCGAGATCGTCCCGACTCCATTGCAAGCCACTACGACCACTGAAAACGCGTTGAACCGAGACTTTGCTCAGTTCGCGGACCGGGCTGAACTCTGAAATGACGCGGTTAAGGGCTTTTTCTCGGCTGATTCGTCCATCTCCTGCCGCACGGGCCAGCATTGTCGCCAAGATAGGACGACTAGCATCGAGTAATAGTCGTGCTTGAGTGGGGTCAAAGCCTGTGCGTCGGTAGTCTAAAACCTGCTTGCCTTGTCGCAGCACCACTACGCCTTCGGCATTGATTCTGGTTTCAAGCAAAAATCGTAAGCTGCGTTGGCGTCCATCGGCGGGGTCGGTGGCTTCGAGTTGATCCACATCCATGCCGGGGGGGCCAAGCGGGAAAGGGCGTGGTTCTCCAAGGGGTGGGCTGACCTGCGTGGCTGGAACAAAACGCAAGGCGTGGGTCAGCCCGATTTGATGCTTGCCTGGACTAAGCCAATCAGCAGGGCTTATCAAACTGTCCGGTGGGAAAGTGGTGGGGCTGGATGGAGTTTCCTGGCACGCGTCATTTGCTTGGGCGGGCATGGTGGCGAGTAGGGCGCTCAGAAGTAAAAAGCGATTCACGGTTTTACCTCGACGTGTGGGAGGGCGTAGCTGGGGGCTTGGTATGCAGGTAAGCCGATTTTTGGGCGAAGCGTTCGGTGGCGGCTCGTGTAAGTTCAGGCAGACTCGGATGTGTGTGCAGATAGTGGCGTAGCCAGTGGGCGTCGCCCCCTTGAGTGCACACTTCGCGCAGGTGTTCGAGTTGAGCCCGGCAGCCTAGGGCCTGGGCATCAGGGCGTAGGGTGTCGAGCAGAACGATCAAGGTGTGGGCAAGGGGCTGGGTTTGATGGGCAATGGGGTCGGCCAATTCGGCATGCAAGCCGTAGCGGCATGCTTGGAATTTGTTGTAGCGGGCCACCAGCCCTTGCAGTTCGGGTGAAATCACAGGTCTTTCGCGTAGCAGATAGCTTGCTAGGCTTTGAGCAAAGGCGGCAAGCTCAGCTGCGCGGTCAATGTGCAGTGGAGTGTCGCATACTCGAATTTCTACGGTGCCGTATTCGGGTTTGGGGCGTACATCCCAATACAGATCTTTGATTCCGTGGGCGACACCACAAGCTTGCAGAAGCTCCAGATGTTTTTCAAAATCAGCCCAGCTGTTCAGCGTTCCTGGGGCTTGCCCCGAAAGGGGAAAAGCGGAGACTGCTGTGAGCCGAGCAGAATCGAAATGGGTGTCTGTTCCGTCTTGGAAAGGTGATGAGGCTGACAGCGCGATAAAATAGGGAACGTAGGCGTTGAGCGCGTGGGTCAGCCAAATTGCATCATCCCCGGAGGTGACGCCAATGTGGATATGTTGGCCGAAAACTGTAAATTGCTTACTCAGATAGCCGTAGCGATCATGCAAGAAAGCGAAACGTTCTCCTGGGCAAATACGCCGCTCGGGCCAGCGGTGAAAAGGATGAGTGCCGCCGCCACAAATGGAAATATTATTTTTTTGGCATTGATCTACGAGCAGTGCGCGCAGCCCCTCCAGATCCTGGGTGATGGCCGTAATATCCTGGCGAGGCTGAGTGTTAATCTCGATCATGCTTTCGGTAATTTCGAGCTTCACATCACCATGGCGCCCGTCATGGTGCAGGCTAGCCAGTAGATCTGTTGCGGCACGGGTTAGATCGAAATCCCGTGGTGATACGAGTTGCAGTTCTAGTTCTACCCCTAAGGTTAGGGCACGGCTAGCGGTGAAAGGTAGTTGATAGGTGGGTTTCATGGGGCGCTCCTTGTGGGCTCCGGTACTGTTTCACCAGCTTTTTGCAGCGCATGGCGGCACAGCTGGGGGCCGATAAACTCCATGAGGGCGGCGGCCAGTAAAGGAAGTAGCAGTGCCTGACTGCCCACTTCGGGGTAAATGCCAACGATTTCTGCTGCCATGAAAATAGCGGTGGCAGAAAGAGGTTGGATGCCCAAGCCCACTAACCTGCGCTTAGCCATGGGTAAATCCCGCTGACCTGCCCACAGTACCCCTGCAAATTTGGCAGCACCGCGTACCAGCAGCAGCCCGAGGGCGAGAAGGCCTGAGCTCCAGCTCAGATCCTGGAGGGGAAGCATGGCGCCGGTTACCACAAACAACACAATTGCCAGAATCCAGTGTCCGTCTGGCAGATTTGTGTAGCTCAGTAAGCGATCTTTATCCAGCAGACTGAGGGCGACGCCCATCATGAACAAACTGAGGAAAACGGGAACGGCCAGCATGCGTGCAGTGCCGATGGCGAGCAGTGCTGTCGCCACCAGTACAAAAACACGTAGTACGGGGCTCTCCTGCTGGACTCTTGCAATTCCTAGAGCGATTCGTGCGCCGCCTAGTCCAATTAATACGCTACCGCCCAGGACCCAAAAGGGGTGGATAAGCGCATTAAAAATGTCTTCGGTTTGCTCGGCGTGGAGTACGCCCAGTACGCAGGAAAATACGACAAATGAAAAGGCGCAATTCAGGGCTGTGAGTAGCAGTGTGCGCTGGCTGACTTGCCCTTGCGCATGGTTTTCTTCGGTGGTTAACAGTACGACTGCCGGCGCTGATGCCATGGTGATGGCTGCAGTCGCGGCACTCCAGCCCGCGGAAAGACCAACGATGGTATAGCTGAATAAAAATATGCCTGCAAAGGCGAGGCTGGATTCAGTGAGTGCAGCAGGGAGTAGCCCTCGGTTTGCACGCAGCCACCGCAGATCCAGATGGCGTCCTGTTTCGAGCAGGAGTAGGCCAAGGGCTGTGTCTGCCACTGGCTTGGCGAGGGCGAGTGTCTCAGTGTTGAGCCAACCCAGGGCGCCAGGGCCGGCAATGGCGCCTGCCAGTACGTAGCCAACGATGCGCGACAAACCAAAATGGCGGTACAGCAACTGCCCTACCAGGAGCCCGGCGACAACGAGCAGGGCAAACAGGATGAGTGGGTCCACCTGATCAGGAAGCGGGGGCAAGAAAAACAAACGATCCTGCATCGCCTCCCATGCATCGCGTAGATGCTGCATGGCGAGATCCTCCTTGGTGTCGATATGAACAGCTGTTTGCGGCTAAAGCTGCAAGGCCGCTCTGTTTGATTTTTGCTTAAGCTGTTGAAATAAAAGATTTAAGTTTGGTTTTGTATGGGTTTTTTACAAACAGAGCTTTGTTTCGGTTAAATATATTGATATAAATCTAATTTGTTTTCAATGTTTTTGTGCATGTAGGCCCGCACGCTACAGGAGGTGAGGAAATGGGACGACAGTCAACGTTGCGTATCGGGCTCTCCGCACGCTTGTTCCACCCCAAAGAGGGGGCTTCTGGCATCGAGACCAAAACTTTGCAGGTTCTGGAGCAGTCGGTGGCCCAGTGGATCATGTCGCGGGATGTTTTGGTCTTCATGATTCCGTCCATCCTCAAAGACGGGCCCATGCACCGTAGCAATATCCGGCTTCGGGATTACGCCGAGTTTCTGGATGGACTCGTGTTGCAAGGGGGGGCCGATGTGAGCCCATTGGCTTATGGGGAGTCTCCGCTCGAAGCCGCATGGGCGGGAGATGAGGTTCGGGATGCCTACGAAATGGAGCTGTTGCATGAATTCGTAGAGGTAGATAAGCCCGTGCTTGGAATCTGCCGAGGAATGCAGCTCATCAACGTGGCCTTTGGAGGCACCCTCTACCAGGATATTCCTACCCAGTGCCCATCCTCTGTCAGGCATCTGGCAGAAGCCTATGATCGACACAGTCATGAGGTGAGCTTCGTTCAGGGAGGGCAGTTTTCCCAGTGGTTTGAAGATGTGGGATACGGGCAGGTGGTGTCTATTCATCACCAAGCAGTGCGTACCCTAGGGCGGGATCTGGTTGTAGAGGCCCAGGCGACGGGGGATGGTGTGATCGAGGCGATACGCCATACCCGCCAGCGTTTTGTGGTGGGGGTGCAATGGCACCCAGAGTTTCATCTACCAGATCAGGATCAGCTGCTAGACTGCACTCCCGTACTGGATGCATTCTATGCTGCGGTGCGAAACCGTGGCTGATGCAGCTTTTTTCAATCAAGATTACCGGAACCATGAAGTCGAAAATCTCCCCTGCGGGCACCCCGTTAGCAGAACTCGAACAGGGGGTGTTAGCCTTGCAGGTACTGAAGCAATTTCGCTTGATTTACGGAACTGTGCGCCAGCATTTTCGGGAGGTGGAGCAGCATTGTGGGGTTACGGGTTCCCAGTTGTGGCTGCTCCACGAAACAGCGAATAAACCTGGGCTCGGGGTGTCAGAACTGGCTCGCAAGCTTTCGATTCACCAGTCTACGTGCAGCTTGCTAGTGGATAAATTGGTGTCTAGGGGCCTGATCATCAAGCGCCGTAGTGAGGAAGATCAGCGTCGTGTGGGCTTGTACTTGAGTACCGAGGCCTGTGATGCGATTGCGATGGCTCCCGGGCCAGCAGAGGGTGTTTTGCCTGAAGCGCTCCAAGCCTTGGATCAGACCACGCTGGAGGCTTTGTATACCCATTTGGGCGCACTCATATGCCGGTTGCCGACACGTGATGAACGCAGCGCAGACAAGCCTCTTTCTGAGCTTTAGTGCGCTGAAGAGCATTTCGGATGCATGGCAAAATGCGCAGGATGTTAAGATGGGCAGCCTGCAGCGTAGGTGAGGCTTTCAGGTCAATTGTATTTTTTCATGACATGGAGAATGCAAGACGAGTGAGTGCCAAAAACGGTTATGGGGCTATAAGGATTTGGGCGAAAATTTCAAAAAAACTGAAAACTTGCGGTTTTACAGTTTTGGCAGGAGACATGCAGGTGAGTGCCCGTCCGGCTTGCGGGCAGGAGCGTGATGCGCTGCACAGAACAGCTGCATCTGCAGGGCGGAAGGATTGAGTTTGTGCCCGTTCTCGTCAAGAATGCGGGACTAAAGATTTGATTTTGAGAACTAATTTCTCTTTCGGCTTAGGTGAGACTTGATGAAGATTGCAATTGTTGGTACCGGGTATGTGGGTCTTTCCAATGCCCTTCTGCTGGCACAGAACAATGAGGTGGTAGCCCTCGATATCGTCCCTGAAAAGGTGGCGATGCTCAATCGCAAGGAATCCCCGATTGAGGATGCAGAGATCATTGATTTCCTGAAGAACAAGGAACTCAATTTCCGCGCCACCCTCGACAAGACCGAGGCTTATTCGGGCGCCGAGTTCGTGGTGATTGC
>JAJTBM010000114.1 GCA_021286885.1 Rhodocyclales bacterium | reverse complement strand
GAGTACGGTCTGGGGGCCGAAATCGGCATTTCCACCGACAAGATCCACGCCCGGGGCCCGGTGGGCCTGGAAGGCCTCACCAGCCAGAAGTGGATCGTGTTTGGCGAAGGCCATATCCGGCGCTAAACCCGGCCACCCGCCACTCAGCATACCAACCCCCGCCCCGGCGGGGGTTGGCGTTTATGCGTCAGGATAAACGGGCTGGTGGAAATCCGCACTTGCTCCACGGATCACCAAGGCGCAGAATCCGGGCATGAAAAAGGATGTTTCCCGCAGCTATTCGGCGGTTATCTCAGTGCCTTTCGGGCGCCTGGGCCTGTGCAGCAGTGCGGGGCAACTGGATGAAATCGTCTTTCTTCCCCATGATGCCGCACTCATACCCCCCTGCGACACCATCTCCCAAGATGCGATTTTGCAAATAAACGCATATTTAGAAAACCCGGAACATTCCTTTACCCTCACCTGTCAACAAACCCAGGCCAGCCCATTCCGACGACGCGTCTGGGATGCAATAGCCGCAATCCCCTGCGGAGAAACCCGGACTTACGGCCAGCTGGCCCAGAAACTGTGCAGTGCACCACGCGCAATTGGGCAAGCCTGTGGGGACAATCCATTTCCGATTATCGTCCCTTGCCATCGGGTGACAGCTCAGCGCGGGCTGGGCGGCTTTGCCCACGGTGCCGCAGATTATCTGTTAGAGGCCAAAGAGTGGCTGCTCAGGCACGAAGGCGCCCGCCTCCTCTGAAATTTTCAAACCAGAATCAAGCACTTGAGCGCGGAACATCATGAGCAAGGCAGATACCAATATCCCCGAAACCCCCGCCACCCGCTTTTTGCGACAACATCAGATCCCCTATTCGGCCCATCTGTACGCCTATGAGGATCACGGCGGCACCAAGGTTTCGGCCCGCGAGCTGAACGTCCACGAGCATGCAGTCGTCAAGACCCTGATCATGGAAGATGAAAAGAAGCAGCCCCTGATCGTATTGATGCACGGCGATCTGAAGGTTTCCACCAAGGAACTGGCCCGCCAGGCAGGACGCAAACAAATCAGCCCCTGCGATCCTGCAGTAGCCCAGCGCCATAGCGGCTATCTGGTGGGCGGAACCTCCCCCTTTGGCACCCGGAAGGCCATGCCCATTTACATGGAGCAAACCATCCTGGACGAATCCTTGATTTACATTAACGGCGGAAAGCGTGGTTTTCTCGTAGGGGTTCACCCCCACGACATCGTCAAAACCCTTCAACCAACCCTGGTTCGCGCAGGAATCCCGTAAGAGAGTTTAAAAGCACTTGCCCTTTCACTGAACTATAGTGGCAAAATAGAGTCCGTAATAAAGATTCGCTTCAATAAGCAATCAACAAACAGACTACAGCAAGGCAATCCACTGCGCTTCACCCGGATTGTTCAACCCATTCCAGTTCAAAGGAAAACAGACTCATGGACATCTCCACCCTCTCCCTGACCGAATTGCGTCGCCTCCAGAACAAGGTGGAAGCCGAAATCCGCCGTCGCTCCGACTCCGCCCGCAAGGACCTGCTCAAGCGGATGCAGAAGATGGCCGCCGAACACGGCCTGAGCCTCGATGACGTGCTCGGCCCCGACGCTGGCGAAAAGCCCGCACCGGCCGCCGCTGCTGCAGCCCCCAAGAAGGCCCCCAAGGCCAAGAAGGCTGCCACTGCCAAGCCCGCATCCGTGATCAAGTTCCGCCACCCGGAAAACCCCGCCATTGGCTGGACTGGCCACGGCCGCAAGCCCCAGTGGGTGATCGACTGGCTCGCCGCTGGCAAGAACATCGACGATCTGCGCGCCCCCGCTGCTGCTGCTGCTGCCTAATTGCCACACGCTGTACGCGTGAGGCTTACGCCAAACGCCGTTCAGTGTTGCAGGCTGTTGGCAAAAAAGTAAAACGGCTTTTCTGCGGTCTGATCAGACTGCAGAAAAGCCGTTTTCTTTGGTCAGACCATTACAAGCACCCCGGCATCTCTGCACAAGGGCCCCGCCGGTGGCGGTGTCACCAATACAAATTCAGACATCCCCCTCCTCAACCGGGCATTCCACTCCCTCCCGGGTAATCCGGCGGCGTTTGACCATCCTTGGCCCGTTGAATACACACGCCCACCCGGTGCACATCCTTCATGATGCCGATCTTGGCAATCGAGAGCTTGACCCAGGGCGCGCCAAATTCATCAAACAACAACTTCACGACAAACTCGCCCAGGGTTTCGATCAGATTGAACTGGCGCTCCCCCAGCTCGGCGCGGATACGTTCGATCACCTTTGCATAATCAATCGTATCGGCAATATCATCCCGCTCAGCCGCCGCATCCGGCACGCCAAAAGTCAGATTCAGCTCCAGCGGCTGATCCACCACCCGCTCCCGCGGATAGATGCCCACCCGAGCCTTCACCCGGAGTGCTTCAACAAAAATGAAATCCATCGTCTGTCCCGGCTAAAATCGCGCCCACTCCAAAGTTTTGGCCAACCAAGAACATGTACGCCACGCTCCTGCTCATTGCCGCCTATCTGTTGGGCTCGATTCCTTTCGCGGTCGTCGTCACCCGTTTGTTCGGGATGGCGGACCCCCGCACTTACGGCTCCGGTAATCCCGGCGCCACCAATGTCCTGCGCAGCGGCAACAAGCTCGCTGCAATCCTGACCCTGTTGGGCGATGCCCTCAAGGGCTGGCTGGCGGTTTTCCTGGCGGCCAGCCTGGCGCCTGCCCTGGGCCTATCGGGCACCGAGGTGGCTGCCGCCGGCCTCGCGGCCTTCCTGGGCCACCTTTACCCGGTGTTCCTGGGCTTCAAGGGCGGCAAGGGCGTTGCCACCGCTGCGGGCGTCCTGCTGGGCGCCCACGGCGGGGTCGGGCTCGCCACCCTCGGGGTCTGGCTGGGGATGGCCTTCGCCTTCCGCTACTCTTCCCTTTCAGCCCTCACCGCCGCCCTGGGGGCGCCGGTGCTGGCCTGGCTGTTCGGACTCGAAACCAGCTGGATCGTTTCGATTGCCCTCATGTCGGCCCTGCTGATCTGGCGCCACGCGGGCAACATCCAGCGCCTGCTGGCCGGCGAAGAAAGCCGCATCGGCAGCAAGAAGAAGGCCTGAGGCCCCCGCCCTCCCGCTCAGCCTGCCGCCCGGGGGCTCTTGATCTCCTGGAGACTCCAGCGGGGGCGCACCGCAAAACGGCGCTCCCCGTCGGCGGGCTGCTCTCCGGCTTCGAAACGCAAGGCACCGGCAAAGGCAATCATGGCCCCATTGTCGGTGCACAACTCCATCTCAGGGTAATACACCCGGCAGCGCCGCTTGGCCGCAGCGGCATCCAGCGCCGCCCGCAGGGCCAGATTGGCCCCCACGCCGCCGGCCACCACCAACTGGCGCAGGCCCGCATGGCGCAGGGCACCCATGGCCTTGCTCACCAGCACCTCCACCGTCGCGGCCTGGAATTCGGCCGCCAGATCGGCCTTGTCGGCCTCACAGAAGCCGGGGCTGTTCACGGTGGTCAGCACCGCCGTCTTGAGGCCGCTGAAACTGAAATCAAAATCCTTGCTGTGCAACATGGGGCGGGGCAGCTTGAAGCGCCCGGGCGTCCCTTCGGCAGCGAGCCGGGCCAGGGCCGGCCCGCCCGGATAACCGAGGCCGATCAGCTTGGCAGTCTTGTCGAAGGCCTCACCGGCGGCATCATCCACCGTTTCGCCCAGCAGTTCGTATTCGCCCACCCCCGTCACCTTCATGAGCTGGGTGTGGCCACCCGAGACCAGCAGGGCGACAAACGGAAAGCTCGGCGGATCGGCCGCCAGCAGCGGCGAAAGCAGATGCCCTTCCAGGTGATGCACAGGCAGGACCGGAATGTCGAGGGCCATGGCCAGGGATTCGGCCACACTCGCCCCCACCAGCAAGGCGCCCGCCAACCCGGGGCCGGAGGTATACGCCACCGCATCCAGATCCTGCATGCCCAGCCCGGTGCGGGCCAGCACTTCCCGCAGCAGCAGGGGCAGCCGCCGGATGTGATCGCGGGAAGCCAGCTCGGGGACCACCCCGCCATACTCCGCGTGGAGCGCCACCTGGGAATGCAGACAATGGCCCAGCAGGCCGCGCCCGGTTTCGTAGATGGCCACCCCGGTTTCGTCACAGGAGCTTTCGATGCCCAGCACTCGCATGGTTCGTTCGAGAGGATCAAAAACAGGATTTTACCCCGAGCCTGCAAACAAAGCGAAAAGGGGCTTGGTAGACCCCAAAGGAAGGCGTTATACTCTCTGACTTTCCGTCTAAAGAATTTTCGAGGAAGCACGCAATGCCGGGTATTCGCGTCAAAGAAAACGAGCCGTTTGAAGTTGCCATCCGCCGCTTCAAGCGCACCATTGAAAAAGTTGGTCTGCTGCCTGAACTCCGCGCCCGCGAGTTCTACGAAAAGCCCACTGCCGAGCGCAAGCGCAAGCTCGCCGCCGCAGTGAAGCGCCACCACAAGCGCCTGCGCAGCCAGACCCTGCCCCCGAAGCTGTACTAAAAACCCCTCGGTACTCGCTTCCTGATCGCCACACGAATCGCGCTTGGTTGCGCGTTCGGGTGGCGTTCGTGCTTTTCAGTTTCCCCAGATCATCGACCCCAGAAAGCTCGCCATGTCCTTGAAGGTCCGCGTCAACGAAGACATGAAGGCCGCCATGCGCGCCAAGGAAACCGCCCGCCTCTCCGCCCTGCGGCTGCTGCTTGCAGCCATCAAGCAGCGGGAAGTGGATGAGCGTATCGAACTGGACGACGCCGGCGTGATCGCCGTGGTCGACAAGATGCTCAAGCAGCGTCGTGACTCCGTCACCCAGTACGAAAACGCCCAGCGCCAGGACCTGGCCGATGCCGAACGGTTCGAGATCGAAGTCCTGTCTGCCTACAAGCCGGCAGGCCTGAGCAGCGAGCAGATTGCCGCCGAAGTGGATGCCGCTGTCGCCGAAACCGGCGCCACCGGCCCCGCCGACATGGGCAAGCTGATGGCTGCCCTGAAGCCGCGTCTGGCTGGCAAGGCCGACATGGCCGAAGTATCCAAACTGGTGAAATCCCGCCTGTCGAACTAGGATTCATGGGTCGGCCCCCGCCAGAGGTCGGCCAGCCAACATGATTCCCCAGTCTTTCATCCAGGATCTCCTCGCTCGGGGCGACATCGTCGAAGTGATCGAACGCTACCTTCCGCTCAAGAAGGGTGGCGTGAATTACTTCGCCTGTTGCCCCTTTCACGGCGAGAAATCCCCCTCCTTTTCGGTGAGCCCGAGCAAGCAGTTTTACCACTGCTTCGGCTGCGGTGCCCACGGCAGCGCCATTGGCTTCCTGATGGAATACAGCGGCCTGGATTTCGTCGAGGCGGTCAAGGATTTGGCCCAACAGGTGGGCATGGTGGTGCCCGAAGAGAGCCGCACGGATCACCAGGAGCGCGTACGGGAGCAATCCCTCAGCGAACTGATGACCCAGGCGGCCCGCTTCTACAAAGAGCAGCTCAAGCGCAGCCCCACCGCCATCGAATATCTCAAGAAACGCGGCCTCACCGGCGCCATTGCGGCCCGCTACGGCCTGGGTTATGCCCCCGAGGGCTGGCAGGGCCTCCAGGCCGCGTTTGCCGACTACAGCGATCCGCGCCTCGAAGAGTGCGGGCTGATCCTGACCAACGACCAAGGCCGGCGCTACGACCGTTTCCGGGAACGCATCATGTTCCCGATCCAGGACCAGCGCGGCCACGTGATCGGGTTTGGGGGCCGGGTGCTCGGCAAGGGCGAACCCAAATATCTGAACTCCCCCGAAACGCCCCTGTTTGAAAAGGGACGCGAACTCTACGGCCTGCCCCAGGCACGCCAGGAAATCCGCGACCGCAGCTGCGTGCTGGTGGTGGAAGGCTATATGGACGTGGTCGCCCTGGCCCAGTTCGGGGTGCATAACGCCGTGGCCACCCTGGGCACCGCCGCCACCGCCCATCACCTGCAGAAGCTGATGCGCATGGCCGATCAGGTGGTGTTCTGCTTCGACGGGGATGCCGCCGGCCAGCGCGCAGCGGCCCGGGCCCTGGACGTAAGCCTCGAACACCTGGCGGACGACAAGCGGGTGAGCTTCCTGTTCCTGCCCGAAGAACACGACCCGGACAGCTATGTGCGCCAGTTCGGCGCCGACGCCTTCCGGGCGGCCATGGATCAGGCCCGCCCCCTGGCCGACTTTCTGCTGGAACAACTGTCCCACGAGATCGACCTCAACAGCGCCGAAGGGCGCGCCCGGCTGGTACATGACGCCAAGGCTCGGGTGCTGCGGATCTCGGCGCCGCTCCTGCGCCTGCAGGTGATGAAGCGCCTGGCCGAAATGGCCGGCTTCACCCAGCAGGAAGTGGAGCAGGCCTATGGGCTGGACGGGCGGGCGGCCCTGCCTTCTGCCCCGCCCTCGGGCTTCCCCCCTGATTTTGATGGCCCGCCCCCCGACTTTGAAGGGGCGGCCCGCTACGACGACCGAGACTTTTCCGGCGGCGAAGCCCCCACCGGGCGCCGCTTTGGCGGACGCCAGGGAGGCGGCCAGAACGGCAAATGGCGGGGTCGCAATGCCTTGCCTAAACTGGCACCACGCCAACGCCCGCCCAGCTCCATCGAAAAACTGATCAAGGTACTGACCCTGCACCCCACCTGGACCGCCCGGCTGCCCATCGACCTGCTGCCCGACGATAGCCCCGAGGGCCGTTGCCTGATTGCCATGGTTGACGCCATGAGCGTGGGCGAGCTGCCCATCCATGGTGGCGTGGGCAGCCTGCTGGAACATTTCCGCGACACGGGCCATGCCGAAGTGCTGGCCCGTATCGCCAGCCAGTTCGATGACGAGGCCTACGGCGACAGCCTGCTGGAACCCTTGTTCAACGACACGCTCAACAAACTTGAAGCTGACGCCCTTGAGCTCCAGATCAACCGTCTGACCCAACAGAGCCGCCTGGGCGGCCTGGGCCCGGAAGAACGGCGTCAGCTCAGCGAGTTACTTCTTCACAAATCCAAGCTGCGGGTGCGTACGCCCCCCGCGAATTCATAATATAATTTTCGGTTTCGCGAAATTCGCCCGCCGAGAGGATCGAGGACAGTCATGACCACGGACAAGACCAAACAACCGCGCAAAACTCCCGCCAAGCCGCGCGTGGCTAAGGTCAAGGACAAACTTGCCCCGATGATCGCCGAGGCACCTTCCGCTGAAGAAGCAGAAGTTCGCCGCACCCGGCTCAAGTCGCTGATTGCCCTGGGCAAGGAACGCGGCTACCTGACCTACGCCGAAATCAACGACCACCTGCCGGATGATCTGGTGGACGCCGAGCAGATCGAGTCCATCATCACCACCTTCAACGACATGGGCATCCAGGTGTTCGACGTGGCCCCGGCCGCCGAAGACCTGCTGATGTCCGAAGTCGCCCCCACCGTGGTGGACGACGAACAGGCCGAAGCCGAAGCCGAGCAGACCCTGTCCGCCGTCGACTCCGAATTTGGCCGTACCACCGACCCGGTCCGCATGTACATGCGCGAGATGGGCACCGTGGAACTCCTCACCCGCGAAGGCGAAATCGAAATCGCCAAGCGGATCGAGGAAGGCCTGAAGCACATGATCCAGGCCATTTCCGCCTGCCCCTCCACCATCGCCGAGATTCTCGAAGCCGCTGACAAGATCAAGCGCGACGAGATGCGCATCGACGAACTCATCGACGGCCTCATCGACCCCAACGCGGTCGAAGAAATCGCCGAAGAACTGGCCGACGATGAGCTGGACGTGGAAGACGGCGAAGATGAAGAAGAGGACGAAGACGGCGGCGGCGCCGGTGGCGCCCAGTCGGCCTCCCTCATCAAGCTGAAGGCCGATGCGCTGGAGCGCTTTGAAGTGCTGCGCGGCCTGTACGAAGGCATGGTGGCAGCCCTGGCCGCCCAAGGCCCCCAGGATGCCGAGTACCTGAAGCTGCAAGAGCAGATCTCCAACGAGCTGCTCAACGTCCGCTTCACCGCCCGCACCACCGAACGCCTGTGCGACGCGGTGCGCCACATGGTGGACCAGGCCCGCACCCACGAACGGAAGATCCTGAACCTGTGCGTCGACAAGGCCGGCATGCCCCGCACCCACTTCATCAAGAGCTTCCCGGGTAACGAAGTAAACCTGGACTGGCTCAAGGCTGAAATCTCCGCCGGCCCCAACAACGCTGCCGTGCTGATGCGCATGCAGCCCGCCGTGCTCGAAGAACAGCAGAAGCTGATCGCCCTGCAAGACCGCATCGGCATCCCCCTCAAGGATCTGAAGGACATCAACAAACAGATGTCCACCGGCGAAGCCAAGGCACGCCGCGCCAAGCGCGAGATGACCGAAGCCAACCTACGT
>JAJTBM010000113.1 GCA_021286885.1 Rhodocyclales bacterium | reverse complement strand
GCTTCTGCTTGTAGGGCAGGTAGAGGTCTTCGAGGCGCTGCTTGGTTTCGGCGTTCTCGATAGCGTCCCGCAGGGCCGGGTCCAGCTTGCCCTGTTCGTCGATGCTGGCAATGATTGCGGCGCGCCGCTCTTCCAGCTCCCGCAGGTAGCCCAGACGTTCGTCCAGGGTGCGCAGCTGGGTGTCGTCCAGGCCGCCCGTCACTTCCTTACGGTAGCGGGCTACGAAGGGCACGGTGGCGCCTTCGTCCAGTAGCTGGACGGCGGCCTGAACCTGGCGGGGCTGTACGCCGAGTTCGGCGGCAATGCGTTGTTCAATCGGCAAAAGCATGGGTGGGTGTTGCTGAGGGCTGCAGTAAAAGGGCGCATGGTGCAGAAACGCGCCCCGGGCTGCAAGCCCGTTCGCCCCCGTTAAACCCTGCAAGCCTGTGGCTTACAGTAAAATCATATGTTTGCCTGCTCGGGTTTCTGGATTTTCCCCCCGCAGGCGCGTGTGTGGCGCACCGGCTGCCGGTGCCGGCCCTGTTGGAGATTGAGTGCATGAAACCAGTAGTTGCAGTGCTGACCGCCCTGGCCCTGGGGAGCGCCCCGGCCTGGGCCAGCAAGCAAGCGGCGCCCGCCGCCCCCACCAAAAACGCCACGCCGGCCAAGCCGGCCAGCAAGCCGGAGCCCGTCAAGGCGGTCGCCAAGGGCAAGGCGGATAAAGCTGATAAGGCCGATAGGGCAGAGAGGGTGGCCGACCGAGGCGGTCGCGGTGGCCGGAGCGATAAATCAGAGCGGGCCAATAAAGCGGATAAGGCCGATAAAGCCGATAAGGCCGACAGGGCTGATAAAGCTGAAAAGGGTGGCAAGAATGCCCACGTGACCGCCAGCCGGCAGGTCAAGCCTGCCACGCCTGCGCCGCTTGCCCAGGCGCCCGCACCCCAGGCCCGCCCCTGGGTGCCGCCGCCTCCCATCCCGCCGGCTGCGGCGGAGAGTGGGCGTACCAGCGTGCGCTTGGCTGCGCCTGTTGCTGCCGCAGGTGCCTTGGGACTTGGTGCGGCCCTGGCTGCAAGTGAATCAGAAGGCCAGAGCGGCCCGGCCCAGGCTGCGGCCCTGGCGGCCAGTGTGGGTAATCCGGGGGGGAGCCCCGGCGCCCTTTCGGCGTCTGGCCAGCCTTTGGCCACCCAGACCACCCCACCCCAACGCCCCAGCCGCACGGTGGCCCGGGCGTATGCGATGGATGGCGCCACCTTCTACCAAAATGGGCGCAAGTTCCGTGTTCAGGGCCTGGACGCCCGGGAGCCGGGCATGACCAGCGAGCACGCCACCCAGCGCCTCCAGCAGGTACTGGATGCGGGCAGTCTGAGCATCGAGCCCGTCGAGGTGGATGGCACCGGCCAGACCCTGGCCGTGGTGCGGGTGAATGGCCGGAACGTGGCGGATACGGTGCGTTATCCCGATTGAGCTTTGCCTCCCCCGCGTTCTGGTGCGCAAAAAAGGCCCGCCCGTGACGGCGGGCCTTTTTTTGTGGGGCCTGAGGCTTCATGCTACGCGCCTTTCAGGACTGGGCGGAGTATTCGTGTTAGCTGGCTTTCGGACAGACATCCAGGCCCTGCGGGGGCTGGCGGTATCCCTGGTGCTGCTCTTCCATGCGGGGCTCGGGCCCTTTGGCGGCGGCTTTCTGGGGGTGGATATCTTTTTTGTGATCTCGGGCTTCCTGATCACCGGCCTGGTGCGCAAGGGCATAGAGCGGGGGGATTTCCGCTTTTCCGAGTTCTACTTCAGGCGTTGCAAGCGTTTGCTGCCGGCAGCCTATGCGGTGTTTGTGCTGACGGCGGTGGCGGCGCCGTTTGCCCTCACGGCGCAGGAGATGGATGGATTCATCCGCCAGACCCTGGGGGCAGTGAGTTTCACCACCAACATGGTGCTGTTTTCCCAGGCGGGCTACTTTGGCGGCGCAGCCGAGCTGAAGCCCTTGCTCCATGTGTGGTCTTTGTCGATTGAGGAACAGTATTACCTGATCCTCCCGGCCTGTCTGGTGTTCGTGCCGCGCCGTTTCTGGAAGGCCGGCATCGTGCTGCTGTGCTTAGCCAGCATGGCGGGCTGTTTTGTGTTGCTGGGCCCCAAGCCGGTGGCGGCTTTTTACTTCTTGCCCACTCGGGCCTGGGAACTGGCGCTGGGGTCGGTGGGGGCCTTGCTGGCTGAAACCTGGGCCCGGCCCCTGGCCCAGCGGGTATTGGCCGGCCTGTTCTGGCCTGCGCTGCTGGTGCTGCTGGGTCTGCCCCTGATGCCCACCGGGCTGCCCCATCCGGGGGTGGATGCGCTCTTGGTGTGTGTGGCAACCCTGGTGGTGATCCTGCGCCGTCACCCGATGTTTGACCAGCTTGCCGCTGCCCGCGCCCTGGCCCGGGTGGGGGATGTGTCTTACTCCCTGTATCTGGCCCACTGGCCACCCTTTGCGCTGCTCAAGAACGCGGCGGTGGGGCCCATCGGGATGCAGCAGAATCTGCTCACCCTGCTGGTGGGCATAGGCCTGGGTTTGCTGCTCTACCGTTTTGTGGAGCTGCCCACCCGTACGCTGGATCTGCGCCCCAGCCGACGGCTGGTGGCCCTGGGTTTGAGCACTTCGCTGCTGGTGGCATGTCTGCCCTGGTTCATCAGTCAGATCCCCAATGCGGGCCCCGAGTACGCCCAGATTCGTCGCCCCAATGATGGGTTCTCGACCCGTTGCCGCTACGAGGACGGCAAGTTCGAGCCCCTGGCCGAGTGCCGTAGCGGGGATGATCCGGACGTGATGGTGTGGGGCGACTCCTTCGCCATGCATCTGGTGCCGGGTTTGGTGGCGGCGAGTCCGGATCACCAGATCATTCAGGCCACCATGGGCAATTGCGGGCCCTTCGAGAATCTGGCCCCTTTGTCCAACGAGTATTTCGTCCAGAGCTGGGCCATGAGCTGCCTGGAGTTCAGCCGGCGGGTGATGGATTACCTGACCCGCTCGCCCCACATCCGCACCGTGGTCATCGCCAGCCCCTTCCACCAGTACCTGAAGCCGGTGGATGGCAAGCATCATTGGCGCGTGCTGGCGGCCCAGGGGGATCAGATCGTGGAGCAGCCGCCGGGCGTGGGCGTGGCAGCCGAGGCGCTGGTGGCCACCATCCGCCATGTGCAGGCCCTGGGCAAGAAGGTGGTGCTGGTGGGGCCGCCGCCCTCGTCGGGCTTCAACATCGGCAACTGCCTGGAGCGTCAGGCCCGGGGCATGCTGGCTTTTGGTGCGCCCATGGAAAACTGCAGCGTGCCGGTGGCTGATTACCGCCAGTTCTTTGCCCTCACCGACCAGTTGCTGGCGCGGGTGGTGCAGGAAACCGGGGTGAAGCTGCTGTCGTTTGATCCGCTGCTGTGCGACCAGACCCGCTGCGTGAGCCGGATGGATGGGCAGTTGCTGTACGTGGATGCGGGCCACATCACCCACGATGCGTCCCGCCTGCTGGTGGGCCGCCTGGGGCTGGCGGCCGAGCTGCTGCCCCGGCCCTGAGCCGGGGGAGCGGGGGTTAGAGGTTTGGGGGCTGGAGGGCTTAAAGGGCAACCAGAGTCTGGCGCCCCCACCAGCTCTTGCCGGCCTCGACCTGCACCGGGTTCTGGATGGCGGCGGCTTCGATGCACAGCATGCGGCGGAAGCCGTCGGCGGGCATGTCGGCCAGGGTGGCGTTTTTGTGCTCCCAGGGGTTCCAGATCACCACGTCGGGGAAGTTCTCGGCGTGCACGCCCAGGGCCCGGTGCCCTTCGCGCAGCAGCAGGGTGGGCGGGGCCTGGTAGTAGATCCGATCCACTTCGTCTTCCACCGTCAGTTCGGTGCCGGTTTCCAGGGCTAGGCTGCCGCCCTGGGCAGTGTTCTGGTACTGGAGCCCGCGCAGGCCTTCCACCTGGCAGGTTTCCACTTCGCGCACGGCCAGATAGGTGTGCAGCGCGGCGGTGAAGGCGAGGGGGGCGCTGCCGGTGTTTTCGACTTCCAGCTCCATGTCGAGCCGGTCGGCGCCAATCGAGATGCTCAGCTCCAGCGCAAACGGGTGGGGCCACAGGGCGAGGGTGTCGGCGTCGGATTCGAGGCGCAGATTGACCATCGCGTAATCCTTGCCGGCCCGCTGGCTGGCAAGCGTCCACAGCCGATTGCGGGCAAAGCCGTGCTTGGGCAGGGGGCCCTGGTCGGCAAATTGCGGGAAGCACACGGGCACGCCGCCCCGGATCGCGGTCTTGCCATCAAACAGGGCCTTGGGGCTCAGGTAGAGGCGTTCGTTGCCGCCTGCCGGGGTCCAGGACAGGACATGGCCGCCGAACAGGCTGACCAGCGCCACGGCGCCGTCGGGGGTTTGCAGCTTGAGGACGGGTTGGCCGTGCAGTTCGGCCAGTTCGATCTGCTCGTTCATGGGATGCAGGGGGGAAAGGTTCAGAGAGGGCGCGATGATAGCGCGGCCACCGCCCCATGGCGAAAGCAGTCGGTGGTGTGGTCATTCACCATCCCGGCTGCCTGCATGAAGGCGTAGCAGATGGTACTGCCCACAAACTTGAAACCCCGCTGCTGGAGCGCCTTGGAGAGGGCGTCGGATTCGGGCGTGCGGGCGGGCACCTGGGCGAGGGTGTCCCAGGTGTGGAGGATGGGTTGCCCATCCACGAAGCGCCACAGCCAGTCGGCAAAGCTGCCTTCGGCTTCCTGGAGCGCCAGGAAGGCCCGGGCGTTGCTGATGGTGGCGGCCACCTTGAGGCGGTTGCGCACGATGCCCGGGTTCTGGAGCAGGCGGGCCTGGTCGGCCTCGGTGTAGCAGACGATGCGCGCCGGGTCGAAGCCCTCGAAGGCTTCGCGGTAGCCTTCGCGCTTGCGCAGTACGGTGATCCAGGAGAGTCCCGCCTGGGCCCCTTCGAGGTTGAGCAGCTCGAAGAGGGCCCGGTCGTCCCGCAGGGGGACGCCCCATTCCGTGTCGTGGTAGGCCTGGTAGAGCGGATCGGCCGAACACCAGCCGCAACGGATCAGAGGGGTGGGAGTTTCCATGCTTAAGGTTTGATGTTAGTTCTGCAGCAGCAGGATGCCGTGCTTGACGGTGTTGTCTTCCGGATCGTTGGACAGCACGAAGCCCAGGCTCTGCACAAACTTGAGCATGCGCTCGTTGTTGGACAGGAAGATCCCAGTCATGGCGTGCAGGCCCCGATTGCGGGCGGTTTCAATCAGCACCCCCATCAGGCGGCGGGCGAGGCCCCGGTGTTGCCAGTCTTCGGCCACCACAATCGCAAACTCGCAGGATTCGCCATCGGGATTCACCGCGTAGCGGCACACCCCGATTTCCACTTCCTCGTCGTTCTCTTCGATGGTGGCAACGAAGGCCATTTCCCGGTCGTAGTCGATCTGGGTGAGCCGGGCGACCATGGCGGGGGGCAGCTCGCGCATGGTGTTCATGAAGCGCAGGTACTTGGTTTCGGGAGAGAGCTTGCGCACGAACTCCACTTCCAGCTCCGCATCTTCGGGCTTGATCGGGCGAATGGTGATCTCGCCCTCGGGGGTGGAGATCTTGGTGGTGAGGTGGGACGGATAGGGGTGAATCGCCATGTGATCGTAGCGATCAGCGGTGGGGGCAATGTTGTCCACCGAAATGCGCGCATCCACGGCCACGGCACCGTGCTCATCGACGATGAGCGGGTTGATGTCCAGCTCGCGAATCCAGGGCAGCTCGCACACCATTTCGGAGATGCGCAGCAGCACAAACTCCAGGGCTTCCATGTTGATGCCCGGCATGTTGCGGTACTCGCCCAGCAGCGCCGAGACGCGGGTGGACTTGATCAGATCCTGCACCAGGAAGTTGTTGAGCGGGGGCAGAGCCACGGCGCGGTCTTCCTGGATTTCCAGGTGGCTGCCGCCGCCGCCGAAAGTGATCACCGGGCCGAACACCGGGTCGCGGAACACGCCCACCATCAGCTCCCGGCCATAGGGCTTGATCACCATGGGCTCGATGGCCACCCCGTTGATGACCGCATCGGGGCGCTTCTTGCGCACATCTTCGAGGATGTCCTGGTAGGCCGAGCGCACGGCCGCGAGGCCGTTCAGGTTGAGGCGCACGCCGCCCGTGTCGGCCTTGTGGGTGATGGAGGGGGAATCGATCTTCATCGCCACCGGCAGGCCCAGTTCTTCGGCCAGCACCATGGCCTCGGTGGCGGAGCGGGCCACCACGGTCTGGGCGATGGGGATGCGGAAGGCGGCCAGCAGGGCCTTGGATTCCATCTCGTTGAGCTTCTTGCGGCGCTCGGAGAGGGCGGTTTCGATCACCAGCCGGGCGCTTTCGACCGAAGGCGGGTTCAGGTCGGAGGAGAGCGAGGAGGGCGTCTGCACCAGCAGCTTCTGGTTGCGGTAGTAGGACGAGATATTGCTGAACAGTTCAACCGCCGGTTCGGTGGTGCTGAAGCTGGGAATGCCCGCCGCTTCGAGCAGGGCGCGGCCTTCGCGTACCTGTTCTTCACCCATCCAGGTGGTGAACACCGGCTTGTCGGCGGTGCGTTCGATTTCGATGACCCGCTGGGCGACCTCGGTGGGGCGGCTCATGGCCTGGGGGGTCAGGATGGTGAGGGCGCCGTCCACGTTCTCGTCGGCCAGCACGATTTCGAGGGTCTTGGCGTAACGGTCGGGGTCTGCGTCGCCCATGATGTCGATGGGGTTGCAGTGGGACCAGCTGGCCGGCAGCAGTTCGTTGAGTTTGGCGATGGTGCCTTCCGAAAGGCGGGCCATGGGGATGCGCAGGTCGGCGGCCCGGTCGGCGGCCATCACGCCGGGGCCACCGCCGTTGGTGATCACGGCCAGCCGGTTGCCACGCGGGCGGAAGTGGGCGAACAGGGCCTTGGCGGCGGCAAACAGCTGACCCATGCTGTACAGGCGTATCACGCCGGCGCGGCGCAGGGCGGCATCGAACACCGCGTCTTCGCCCACCATGGCACCCGAGTGCATCAGCGCGGCCTGGGAGCCCGCCGGGTGGCGGCCCACCTTGATGAGCAGCACCGGCTTGACCCGGGCTGCGGCACGCAGGGCACTCACGAAGCGGCGGGCATCCTTGATGCCTTCCACGTACAGGAAAATGGCCTCGGTGCGGGCGTCGGACACCATGTACTCGAGCACTTCGCCAAAATCCACATCCACCGAGCTGCCCAGCGAGACCACGGTGGAGAAGCCCACGTTGTTGGGCTTGGCCCAGTCCAGAATGGCCGAGCACAGGGCGCCGGATTGGGAAATCAGGCCAATGGAGCCCTTGGCGGCGCCACCGGGGGCAAAGCTGGCGTTCAGGCCCAGCTCAGGCCGGATCAGGCCCAGGCAGTTGGGGCCCAGCAGCCGGATGCGGTGGCGGCGGGCGTTTTCAACGGTGTTCTTTTCCAGCATCTTGCCGCGTGGGCCCGCATCCGAGAAGCCGGCGGTGAGCACGATCACCGACTTGGTGCCGGCCCGGCCACAGGCGTCCACAATCGCGGGCACCCGGTCGGCCTTGGTGGTGATGACGGCCAGATCCAGGCGCTGGGGGATTTCCTCGACGCTCTTGTAACAGGGCACGCCCAGCACTTCTTCATACTTGGGATTGACTGCAAACAGCTTGCCCTTGAAACCTGCGTCCAGCATGTTGCGGACAAGGATGTTGCCCAGAGACATTTCCCGGGTGCTGGCGCCGATGATGGCAACCGAGCGGGGTTCAACCAGGGGGGTTAGGTAGTGCTGTTCTTTCATGATGAAGGCTCGCGGGTGGGCGCTGGGCGGTAAAGGCAGCGTGTTGCAGCAGATGTTGGACGACGACGGACTCTCGTGGGGCGTGTCGCGTAGGTGTCATTTTTGGTGGTTCCTGCCCATCTTACCGTGCACGTCAAGGGCAGCTATCCGTAAAAGTACCGATCTATTGCGGCGCACAAAAGTTTCTCTGACTTAAATCAAGGGCGTATGACAATAGGTGTTGTGTGGGTGCAACGAGGGCCTGGAGCGCCCCTGGGCGCCTACCTCCCGGGCTGCAAGGCCTTGCAAGGCCTGTTTGACAGGCGCTTGGAGGCTCTGTATTATTCGCGCCTCTCGGGGTGTAGCGCAGTCCGGTAGCGCGCTTGCTTTGGGAGCAAGATGTCGGGGGTTCGAATCCCTCCACCCCGACCAAAGCTTACCCCGCAGCCCACGGCATCTGCCCGTAGCTCAACTGGATAGAGCACCGGCCTTCTAAGCCGGGGGTTACAGGTTCGATTCCTGTCGGGCAGGCTCTTAAAATTTGGTTTCAGGTTGGCGACGCAAGTCGATGACCTTCAGTGGCGGCATTAGCTCAGTTGGTAGAGCACTGGATTGTGATTCCAGGTGTCACCGGTTCGATCCCGGTATGTCG
>JAJTBM010000112.1 GCA_021286885.1 Rhodocyclales bacterium | reverse complement strand
TTCCCCCCGGTCAACCTCTCCGACCGCCAATGGCCTTCCCGCCAGATCACCCAGGCCCCCATCTGGATGAGCACCGATCTGCGCGACGGGAACCAGGCCCTCTTCGAGCCCATGAACCCCGCCCGCAAGTTGCTGATGTTCCGCAAACTTGTCGCCATCGGGCTCAAGGAAATCGAGGTCGCTTTTCCTTCGGCCTCCCAGACGGACTTTGACTTTGTCCGTCAGCTCATCGAAAACCATGAAATCCCCGACGATGTGACCATCGAAGTGCTCAGCCAGGCCCGCGAGCATTTGATCCGTCGCACCATGGAATCCCTCCGGGGCGCTCGCCGTGCCATCGTGCACATCTACAACGCCACCTCGCCGGTCTTCCGCCGCACCGTGTTCAACATGAGTCGCGAAGAAGTGAAGGCCCTGGCCGTCCAGAGCGTGCGCCTCGTCAAGGAGCTCGCCGCTGCCCAGCCGGAAACCGAATGGGTGCTCGAATACAGCCCGGAAACCTTTACTGCCACCGAACTCGACTTTGCTTGCGAAGTCTGCAACGCCGTGGTGGAGGCCTGGGACCCGGCCCCCGGCGAAAAGGTGATCCTCAACCTCCCGTCCACCGTTGAAATGGCGACCCCCAATGTGTACGCCGATCAGATCGAGTGGATGCACCGCCACCTTGCCCGCCGGGATCAGATCATCTTGAGCGTCCATCCCCACAACGACCGGGGCACCGCCGTGGCCGCCGCCGAGCTGGCCGTCCTCGCCGGGGCCGACCGGGTGGAAGGCTGCCTCTTTGGCAACGGGGAGCGCACCGGTAACGTGGATCTCGTGACCCTCGCGCTCAACCTCTACACCCACGGCATCGACCCGGGCCTGGATTTTTCCGACATCAATGACGTGATCCGGGTGGCCGAGGAATGCACCCAGCTTCCCGTCCATCCGCGCCATCCCTACGCGGGCGACCTGGTATTCACCGCCTTCTCCGGTTCCCACCAGGACGCCATCAAGAAGGGTTTTGAGGTGCAGCAGCCCGACGCCCTCTGGGAAGTACCCTATTTGCCGGTGGACCCGGCTGATCTGGGCCGCACCTACGATTCGGTGATCCGGGTGAACAGCCAGTCCGGCAAGGGCGGCATCGCGCATTTGCTCGAAACCGGCTACGGCCTTCGCATGCCGCGCCGGATGCAGGTGGAGTTCAGCAACGTGGTCCAGCGCCACACCGACGCCACCGGCCAGGAAGTGGATGCCCACCAGCTCTGGCAGCTCTTTACCCGGGAATATCTTGAGGCCGATACGCCCATCGCCTACCAGACCCACCATCTGTTCGAAGAGGGCCCAGCCCAGGGGATCCGCATCGAAGTGGCCGAAGGTCAGGGCGAGGGGCGCGTGCTGCGCACCCTCACCGGCACGGGCAATGGCCCCATCGAGGCGGTGGTTGCGGCGCTGGGCGGTGGGGTGCGGGTGCACAGCTTTGAGGAGCGCTCCATGGGCGAAGGCGCCGATGCGGCCGCCATGGGGGTGATCGAAGTGGCCATCGACGGTATGGCCGGGACGGTGTTTGGCGCGGGCTTCCACCGCAACACCGTGACGGCCTCGGTGCGGGCGCTGGTGAGTGCGGTGAATCGCGCCCGGGCCCGTCAGGCCGAAGTGCTGGCCAGCGCAGCGGACGACGCCATCGTCAACCAGCCTGTCTGATCCCGTTCTGCGCGTTTGCACGTAAAAAGCCCCTGGCCGTTGCGTACGGTCAGGGGCTTTTTTAATGGTGCTGTGCTGCGGTGTGCGTAGCGCTTAAACGGCGCCCAGGGCCTGGTCCAGGTCGGCCAGGATGTCGTCGATGTGCTCGATGCCGATGGACAGGCGCACCATGTCTTCCGACACCCCCGCCTTGGCCAGTTCAGCCGGGGAGAGCTGGCGGTGGGTGGTGGAGGCCGGGTGGCAGGCGAGGCTCTTGCTGTCGCCGATGTTCACCAGCCGGGTCACCAGCTTGAGGGCGTCCTGGAAGCGGCCACCGGCGGCCTTGCCGTCACCATCGGCGCTCTTCACCCCAAAGTTCAGGATGCCGGAAGCGCGACCGCCCATGTATTTTTGCACCAAGGCGTGGTCGGCGTGCTCGGGCAGGCCGGCGTAGTTCACCCACGCCACCTTGGGATGGTCGCGCAGGAACTCGGCCACCTGGAGGCTGTTGTCGCAGATCCGGTCCATGCGCAGGGCCAGGGTTTCGATGCCTTGCAGGATCAGGAACACATTGAAGGGGCTGATGGCGGCGCCCATGTTGCGCAGGGGCACGACCCGGGCGCGGGCGATGTAGGCCGCGTCGCCCATGGCTTCGGTGTACACCACGCCGTGGTAAGACACGTCCGGCTCGTTCAGGCGGCGGAAGCGTTCCTTGTGCTGGGCCCAGGGGAATTTGCCGCTATCCACGATGATGCCGCCGATGGAGTTGCCGTGGCCGCCCAGGTATTTGGTGAGGGAATGCACCACGATGTCAGCCCCGTGCTCGATGGGGCGGCACAGGTAGGGCGAGGGCACCGTGTTGTCCACAATCAGCGGGATGCCGTGGGCGTGGGCGATGTCGGCCAGGGCCTGGAAGTCGGTCACGTTGCCCAGGGGGTTGCCCACCGATTCACAGTAGATGGCCTTGGTGCGTTCGTCGATCAGGGGGGCAAACGAAGCCGGGTCGCGGGCATCGGCAAAGCGCGCCTGGATTCCGATCTGGGGCAGGGTGTGGGCCAGCAGGTTGTAGCTGCCGCCGTACAGGGTGGCCGAGGAGACGATGTTATCGCCCGCTTCGGCAATGGTCTGGATCGCGTAGGTGATCGCCGCCATGCCGGAGGCCACCGCCAGGCCGGCAATCCCGCCTTCGAGCGCCGCCACCCGGGCTTCGAGCACAGCCTGGGTGGGGTTCATGATGCGGGTGTAGATGTTGCCTGCCACCTTCAGATCAAACAGGTCGGCCCCGTGCTGGGTGTCGTCGAAGGCATACGAGGTGGTCTGGTAGATGGGCACGGCCACCGCCTTGGTGGTCGGATCAGGGCTGTAGCCGGCATGAACGGCGAGGGTTTCGAGTTTCATTTTTCTCTGTTCTCCTTGGTTTTTAGCGGCGCTCCCCCGGTGCGTGCGTAAATTTGGGAGCGCGTCGTGCGCACGAGGCGCAAGTATAGTCCCCCGATTTCGTCGCGAATGAAAATAGCCTTTTCAAAATAAGGGTTTTCCCGCTATAGATAAGGGGTTATGCCGTGTCGCGAAGTGGCATGGTCTGACCAATAATGGATAACGATGCCGACATGCCCCCGTCCTGGGGGCCTTTGTTTTGCTGCATGGCAGGTGGAGCGGCATCAACACCAAAGGAGGAGACAAAAATGGACATCAGATCCGAACTTAATGGACGTTATTCCACTTGGCTGGAACTGGCAGTTGCACCCAGCTGGCGCCTGGGGCGCGTTCAGGTACAAATCCACGCCCTGAGGGGAGGGCGGGATTGTTGTCTCGGGATCACGGTGGATGGGCGCTGGTTATGCGCCAACGATGGGCGCCTGACGGTGTTTGGCACCCGGGATTCAGCACTGCGCTTTTTGAGTTTGCTGCACATCGAACGGATTGAAGAAGGGGAGGCCTCTGATGTGCTGGCCCGTTGTGGCTGCCATAGCGTGCAGTGCCTGCGCCTGGGTCGGCGAGGTTTGGGGTGCTGCGAAGGAAAAGAAGCCTGCGAACTGGGTGGGCAGCCCCTGGCCATACAGCGGGCGTGGCCGCAAAGTGCGCCGGTGAGGGCAGATTTTATGCCCTGATCCAGGGCTTTAGCCCTCGGCTATTGCGGACGAGGCCGCTTGCAGGGTTCTGCAGGCGGCCTCGCTGCCCATGGAGTGCCCAATTTTACGGGCGTGCAGCGGGTTTGGCGGTGGACGCCTGACGTGCGTGGTGGATTTCAAACAGCCCATGGCCGCCCGGCGGGGTATTTACAAGCACGAATTGCCCCAGCTGCTCTCGGCCTTGGCCACTCAGTTCGGTATCGATGGGCGGGGTGTTGCTCTGGAGTTGCCAGGTCTGTTGATCGAGTCTCAGGCTCCAGCTCCCCGGGCGCTCCAGGGGTGTCAGGCTGACGCGGTCACCCTCCAGGGGTATCAGGCGCCCCTCCTGTTGCCAGCTGGCAAAGCGCAGCAGCGGGGTGTTGTTGGCGCCCTTCCAGTCAAACACCAGTAGCTGCCCCTGTTCGCCCAGATCCAGATTGATCCAGGTCCAGCTTTCATCGCCGCTGTTGATGTCGCCCCACAGGTGATCGAACCACATGCCGCCGCTCAGGCGGAGTGTGCGCCCCTCCAGCGCCAGTTCGCCCTGGGTGTGCATGCTGGGGCGGGAGTAAAGATGAATCCGGGCGCTCCCTTGAGCCTGCAGCAGGCCCGGGTAGGGGCTGCTCGGGAGTTGATGGATCATGGCATTGTGGCTGTCCTGGAGCTGCAGCTTGAGCGTCAGGCCCCGCTCCTGAACGGCGAGCAGATGTTGCCTATCCTCGCCGCCGATTTTCCAGCCCTCGTGCTGGAAGGCAAACCCGTTGACGCCAGCTTGGCTGGCAAGGCCGGTGACTTGCTGCTGGCGATTGATGATTTGTCCGGTCTGTAAATCTTGCAGGCTCAGGTAGAAGCGGGTCTGGCGCAGGCCCACTTCGGTGAGCTGGATGCCCAGCTGGAGCATGTAGCGTTTGCCGTCCTGGTCTTGCAGCAGCCCCCGGTAGGCCCAGCGTTCGGTTCGGGCGCCATGTACGCCATCGTCAGCCGGGAGCACGATGGCCCGCTCGCTGCTGTAGTGCTGCTCATCGGATAGCCGGGTGGGGGCTGTGTTCGCCGTGGCCGGGGGCTTTTGGGTGAGGAGCCAGTAGCTCGCGGACAAGGCGCCGATGATCAGCACCGAGGACATCAGCTTGACCCCTAAGGAGGGGCCTTTCTTGACCTTGACCCGGACGCGGACCTTTTCTCTGGTCTTCGCTTGCTCCATGTTGGTGTCCCCGTTTATCAGTATTGGTTTAATTACTGAGGGGGGAATTTACCAGTTCTGGCAAAACTATCAGAGCACTGGTTCACATTGGTGCGGTTTGCTGGGATGTGTCAGGTTAAGAATTGATAAACCGCACTGAAATCATGCCTCTAAGGCTGTTGCCCACCCAGGTCGCACCTGCTCGGTGCAGGTCGGAGGGGTAGAGCACCGCCTCCCGGGCCTGGCCGCTGTCCAGCAGGCTGCGGCGCAGCACCCCCGGCAGCACGCCACTGGCGAGGGGCGGGGTGAGCAGTTCGCCGTCGATCTCCACAAACAGGTTGCTGCGGGCGCCTTCCGTGAGCTCGCCCCGCTCGTTTACGAACAGCGCATCGAAATGCCCAGCGCCCATCACCCGGGTGAGTTCGGCGTCGTACACCGCCCGGGCGGTGGTCTTGTGGGCCAGCAGCGGGTTGCGGCTGTCCATGGCGATGGGGGAGAGCACTACGCTCGGATCGGCCCCTGGTGCGCCCTGGGTGAAGGCAAATTGTTCCAGCTGCAGGGCGCCGTGCTGGTCCAGGGTGAGGCGCAGGCGCAGGGGGGCTTCTCCCGTCACACCTGCGAGCAGTTGGCGGGCGCTGGCCGGGTCAAACGCAAAGCCCAGCCAGCGCGCCGAGTCGCTCAGCCGGGCGAGGTGCAGCGCCAGCCGGGGCAGGGGCTCGGGCAGGTCGGGCCGGTAGGCCAGGGTTTCGATCAGGCGCAGATCCTGGGGCAGGCGGGTGGCAAACTGGCCCTTGAGCAGGCATTCGTCCCATTCGTCGGCCGTCACCGAATCGTGCACCACACCGCTGCCCACCTGCAGCTTCAGCAGGGTGCGGATGGGCACGCTGAAGCGGAAGTCGCCGCCGGGCCGAATCCAGCCCAGGGCGCCACAGTAGCGGCCCCGGGGGCCGGTCTGGCGGGTTTCCAGTTCGTGGATGATCTCCATGGCCCGAATTTTGGGGGCCCCGGTGATGGACCCACAGGGAAACAGTGCCTCCATGATTTCGGCCAGGGAGGCCCGTACTGGGCTTGCCTCCACCCGGGAAATCATCTGCCACACGGTGGAGTAGCCCTCCACCTGGCACAGCTGGCTGACCCGCACGCCGCCGGGCGGCACCAGGCGGCCCATGTCGTTGCGGATCAGATCCACGATCATCACGTTTTCGGCCCGGTTCTTGGCGCTGGTGGCCAGTGCGTCCGGGTCGGTGTGGCGCGGGGCGGTGCCCTTCATGGGCAGGCTGGCGAGGGTGTCGCCCTCGCGCTCCAGAAACAGTTCTGGCGAACGGGACAGGATGGCGCCTTCGGCATGTTCGATGTAGGCCCCGTAGCGCACCGGCTGGGCGGCCCGCAGTTGCCGGTACAGCCCGGCGGCGTTGCCATAGCTGTGGCCCAGGAGCGGGAAGGTGAAATTCACCTGATAGCAGTCCCCGGCGGCAATATAGGCCCGGATGCGCTCGATCCGGCTCAGGTAGTCTTCCCGGGCTATGGCCGGGGTGAAGGCGCTGCAGCCGTGGGGGCCCTGGCCTGCCCGGGCGGCCAGCCAGGCATCGCAGGCGGCCTCGTCCAGCCATTCGCCCTGCGCGAAAATCCAGCCCCGCAGCAATACGCCTTCGGCAGGCAGGTGCCCGGCCAGCTTGCGCTCCAGTACGTGGCCCAGCTCGTAGTCCAGGGCCAGGGCCACCCAGGCGCCGTTTCGGGCGGCCTGTTCCAGCCGGTTGAGGGCGGCGCGCCAGTCGTCCTGGGCACTGCAGCGGATTTCATCGGAGCATTGGCTGAGCAGCCAGGCGCCCGCACCGGCAGCGCCGGGCAGGTTGGAATCAAAGAGGGCAAACACGGGGCGGGGTACGGCGGGATGAACTGCGGGTGATGTTGCCCCGGCAGGGCCGGGGCGCAGAAGCTGGCTCAGGCCGGGTGATGACGGGCGTAGCGCTCGGCGTAGGCGCGGCAGCGTTCCACGTATTCGGTGGTGCTTTTGGGCATGGGGGTGCGGGCCCGGGTGATGTCGCTCACCAGTTCCCGGGCACGCTGGATCAGCAGCCGGCCATCGCGGATCAGGCGTTCGTCTTCCGGGGTGGGGTCGGCGGGCATCACATCGGTGTTGAAGTGCTGGCCCAGGCGCTCTCCGGCGGTCACGAAGCTGGTCCAGATATCAAAGATGTCTGGGTCGGTACGCAGGGTTTCGGTTTTTGTTTTGGCAGCCTCGGCAAAGTCGTGGGCGTGACGCTCGATGCCGTGGAAGCCCGGCAGCGGGTCGAACACTTCGACGATGATGTTGGCGATCCGGTCGATGTCGCGCAGCGTCATGCTGATCTTGACGTAGCGGCTCTCGTAGAAATCTTCCAGGGGGATGGAGAAGGCCTTGAAGGGCTCGCCCCAGAGTTCGTCGATGCCCTCTTCGCCGGAGCGGTGCAGCACCAGCCGGCCCAGGCCCAGGGCTTCCTGCAGGCAGCGCCCGCATTCGCGCATCAGGGCGTTGTCGGACTGGATCTCGATGCCCACGCTCTGCAGCTCCACCAGCTTGGTGAAGATGTCGGCGGCCCGGTTGAACAGGGCGCCGGCCAGCATCGCGCCCTTCACCCGGCGGCGGTCGGGGTCGGTTTCGGTGTCGTAGCTCTGGCGTGCTTCGGTCAGCCGGCTGCCGGGAATGTTGAGCCCGTGCTCCACATGGTTGAACAGGCGCCGGGTGAGGGCGCCGATCAGCTTGCGTTTGGCCTGCAGGGTGTCTTCGGGTACTGCGTAGGTTTTGATCCAGTAGCCCGAATAGAAGACGCGTTCACGGCCGTCGATGATCTGCCGTGTACCTTCTGCAACGATGTTGTCCATGGTCCGCTCGTGGATAGAGGGTGGGGGGCCGTCTATAGCCTTAAAAGGCGTGCAATTTTGCACTAAAAAACCGTGACGCGTTAAGTCCGGTTACAAAATTACGGCGGCCTCCCCCGGGCGCTGAAGCGCGTTCGTCAGACGATGCCGTCCAGCACCTGCACTTCGACCCAGGCGCCCGCATCCACCCGGCCCTGGTTTTCGGGCAGCACGATGAAGCAGTTGGCCGTGGCCATGGAGCTCAGCATGCCCGAGCCCTGGGCGCCGGTGGTGCGCACTTTCCACTCGCCGTTCTCAGGGTATAGAACACCGCGCTGGAATTCGGTACGCCCGGGTTGCTTGCGGATGGGGCTGGTGCATTGCACCTTCAGGGTGGGGATTTCGGGCACCGGGTCTTGCCCCGCCAGACGCATCAGGGCCGGGCGGGCGAACTGGTAGAAGGTCACCATCACGGCCACCGGGTTGCCAGGCAGGCCGAACAGCCAGGCGCCCTCGCTGCCCTGGCCGATCCGGCCAAAGGCCATGGGGCGGCCAGGCTTCATCGAGATCTTCCAGAACAGCACTTCGCCCAGGCGGGCCATCATGTCCCGGGTGAAATCCGCCTCGCCCACCGAGAC
>JAJTBM010000111.1 GCA_021286885.1 Rhodocyclales bacterium | reverse complement strand
CATCGCCATGGCGGGGGCTTCGGCCAGCACCTTCACGTTGGCCTGGGTGACGGCGTCGGTGATCTGATCATTCACGGTGGTCGGGAAACTCATGAGCTTACTCCTTGATTGTCATCGGATTTTTGAAAGGCAGTCGGCGTTTCCGGCTGCTGGGTCTTGGACGTTTCGGGCGTGGTTTCGTGAACTTCGGGGCTGCTATCCAGACGTGCCTGCATTTGCTGGGCCAGGGCCCGCAATTGCTCGGTGAGCGGGCCAAAGGTTTGCTGAAAGCACTTTTCCACTTCCTCGCGGGCGAGCGTGGAAAGGTGTTCAGCGATCTGAGTCAGGGCCAGCTGGCTGTTGGGTTGCAGGGCGGCGCGCTCGGGCTGGAGATGGGAAGGGCGTAGCTCGGCCAGGCTGCGGGTGCCTTCCAGCAGCTTGAGAATGGCCTGCTCTTCCTGCTCCTGGACCTGGAGCGCGGCGCTGCTGCTTTGGTGAATGCTTTCCAGAATCCCACGCATGCCCGTCAGCGCCTGCTCTTGCCCCTGGCTGAGGAGTTGCCGGGCCTGCTGGCGGGCTTGCTGCATGGCCCCCTGGGGCGCAGCGGGCTGGCTTTGCAGCCCCTGCTGGAGGCTGAGTAGCCGTGCCTCCTCATCGGGCGCCAAGGCCCGTTGCAGATACTGCTCGGCCACCTGGCGCAGACCCGGGTTGAGGCTGGCGTCAGCCATGGCCGGGGCCGTCCTGGTTGGGGTGGAGGAAGGGGGCGAGGGCGCCCCGCACCGTGTGCAAGGCCTGGGCAATGGACGGCAGGAAATGGCCGTGGGGGTGGATTTCGCCCCGTTCCAGGGCACCAACCCACTCGTGCAGATGGCTGCCCAGCACTTGGGAGGCGTGCTCATGCAGCTCATGGAGCGCATGAACCAGCATGTCCGGCGGCGCCGCGTGGCTGGGGGGCGGGACGCTCGGCAGATGTGCCTCGGACTCCGGCAGCTCGGGAGGCTCGTCCACGCTCAAGGGGTGGAATTCATCTTCTGCCGCACAGACCGGCAAGGTGTTGAACAAAGCCTGTTCCTGCTTGCGGCGGGTCACCAAGCCTTGCACCACATGGCCGCCAGCGCGATTCCAGCGCGGAAACTGGAGTGCAGCCCCCGCGTAATCCCCCTGATTGAGCAGACGCAGCAGGGTTGAGTTTCTCAGATTGCCCAGCCCCAGGTTGTAGCTGAAGCTCACCAGGGCTGCGAACTGGTTGTCGTTCAGCGATACCCGCACCAGCTGGCTCACGCCCTGCTCAAAGCGGGCCAGATCCTGTTTGAGCAATTGCTCGGCCTGGGCTTGGGTAACGGTCAGCCCCGGGTGCACATCCGGGCCGGTGTGGCCGTAGCCGATGGTCCACACATTCACCACATCCGGGTAGGCGTCGAGGCGCAGGCCTTCGCTCTGTTTGATCAGCGCCAGCCCCGCAGCATTGATAGTGCGCATGGAAAACTCCTTATGCATGATCTTTACGAATGGGGTGCAGGCCGGGCCTGGCACCCCTGTGGCCTTGCTGCGCCTCAGTCCATTTCGGGTTCAGTGTGGAGGTATTGCCCCAGGCAGGCCCGATAGGCCGGCAGCACACCGAAGCACAGCCCCATCAAATCCCCCAAATGGGCATTCAGCTGGGGGCGCAGGTTTTGATCCAGGGCATTCACGGCCAGCAGCGTGTCCCCATCTCCCCGACTGGCCAGGCTGTGCTGGGCAAAGTCGAACAGCGTGTGGTTGAACAGGGCCGGGACGGCGTTGGCCCAGTTGAGCCAGTTTTTCTGGATCTGCAGACCGGCTTCGGTGTAATTGCGGCTCAGTTGGAGCAAGCCTTCCAGATCGAAACGTTCCCGGCAGGTCTTGAGGGTTTCGAGGTGCTGGGTTTGCTGGGCATCGGAAAGTTGTTGCGCCTCATCAATCCAGTCCCGCAGGTCGGTTTTCCAGGTTTCGGCGGGGGGCAGATTGCCCAGCAGGCTGCGGATCAATGTGGCCTGAATCTGTTGGCTCAGCTTGGCGTAATGGAGGGGGACAAAAGCGTAGGAATGCATGGAATCACCTCAGGGTTTCAGGGGTTTGGCAGAAGCGGGAAGGGGGGTGTAGAGCTGTTGCAGCATCGAAAACACGGCAGCACTTTGGGGGGCCGATTTCTTGAAGAAATCCGGGCGGGCAGGGTTGGCGCTGCTATAGCCCCAGAAATCCCAGCAGCCCATGGGGTTACGGGCCTCATTGGTGCGAATCTGCGGATAAAGCACGATGATTCGATTGGTATCGGCCAGCTCGTTGTAGCCCGTGGTGGTGTAGTAACGATCCCCAATCCGGTTGTCTTCCTGGGTGCAGCCATGGAAAGCCACATGCACCCGGCAGCCGCCCTTTTCGCAGCTCTTGGGGATATAGACATGGCCCACATCCGATAGCCCGGTGTAATCGGTGCTATCAATGAACTCGGTCTGATCAAAATCCACAATCCGCCCGGTGGCTTCGGATGCCGGCGCCTTCAGGGGGCCGTACAGATGGCGCAGGATGTCGTGGGATTGAATAAAGCCACAGTTGTTGAGATTGGGCGGCGCGTTATCGGCGCAGGGCACATCCTTGGGATTGGCGGTAATCAGCGCATGGCCGGCATTCACGTTATCCACATAGCGCACCTGCTCATCCGGTACGCCCGCGCTGCGATAAAACTCCCGGGTTTGGGCAACCACCTTGGGCCACACGATCGAATCGGCCGCGCCCGTAAAAATATAGAGCCGCTGGCGCTTCACATTCTCCACCGCATCGATATAACCCTTCTCGGCGGCTTTCTGTGCCCCGATCCAGGCCATGGCCCCCGAAGGTGCAGGCCCTTCCGGGTGCATGCAATCGCCACTGGCCGTGGCCATGAAACGCTCGGCGCCGCTGCCACTGCCCAGACCGGCACAGTAATAGGGGCCCCCCGCCACAATCCCGGCCCCCCGGATGCTGGCCGAATGGATCACGCTGAATTGGGCCGCCATAAAGGCCCCCGAAGACAGGCCGGAAACCGTGGTTTCCTTGGGCGTGGCTCCCAGGGCAGGCAGCGGCGCAGCCGCCTGGGCAGATGCCGCATGCAGGCCTGTCAGCAGGCAGAGCATGGGTAAGAACGCACGATAGGATGGCATAGATACTCCTGAGTCAATGGGTCGGAAAACAGGGTCGCGCCCCCATGGGAACGCCCCTCGACATCCCATTCCAATACCCGGTGCGGGGCGCTGGGGCAGGGGTCAAACCAAGAACGTCAGGAAAAGCCCGGTGTGAAAACCGATTTGAATCTGCCCATCAACCAAAATAAAAATGCGCCGAACGCCCCGCCGGCTTTAAAGGGCGGCGGGGCGTTCAGCGCATAAGATGCGTGATTTCCGACGATGCGGGCACGTGTTGTGCGGAATTTGAGTTGTCAGTTTATGCTTGGCTTGCAGATGGTTTGCAATTGCTCAGAGCTCTGTGAGCTTAGTTGCTGCAGTAATCCTCGCAGAAATACTCGAAGTTGTCTGCGTTGCGCATGGCCAGATGAGGACTTTGTGATGCAAGGGCTTTGGTTTTTGTTTTTCCGTACTCATGGTCATCCGTGTTTTGGAGTAAATGAGTTAGTTCGTGCAAAATTGTGCCCGGTGCGCTGTCGGTGCCTGTAGCGGGTGCCGAAAAAAATTTACGGCACAACGTCAATTTCCCTGAGTTGAAAGACGTGTAGGCATAGGTTTTTTCCTCGTCTGGAGAGCCATTAAAACTAATTATTAGATTCTCCGTGCCGTCAAGATAGTTCTTTATGCGCCGTACGCTACTGTCGAATGCGGTGTAACGAGCGTCAGTACGGCTCCCAAGATAGGTGTTTACGAGTTGATTAAAGTCCGGCAAGCTAGCGTTGTCTGCGTTCCATTTCAGAAAGTCTTTGTTGACTTTGGTTGCCCATGCTTTTGCTGTATCAAAAGCATCTCTGATTTGGTCGTGTGCGCCGGCAGGTACGCTGTTGTCGAAAATGAGTGTTGCCATAGTATTTCTCCTTGTGGTGCTTAGGTGGTAGGGTTTGAAAGTACAAATTTTTATCTGTACTGTTTTGTTTTGACGTCATGTGTTGCCGATTTTTTAGTGGTCGTCAAAGTTAAGATGTCAAAGATTTAGTGGCGCATTTTCAATTATTGAAATTGCATTCATGTCTTGTGCGCGGATTGATGGTCGGGTGATTTTTTAGGGGGTCAGCTGGCTTTTTTGCCCATCAAATCCTGGTATTTGTCCAGGCTCTTATCGATCTTGTCCAAAGCCAGATGGGCGGCTTCGCCCTCAATGGCGCCGGCGGCGGCGGCGATGGCGGCGGCGGTACCGACCAAGAGGTCGGTAATCAGAATTCCCAGGGCATCTTCGGCTGCGCCTTTCAGGTTTTCTTTGGCAAACTTCTCCGTCATGTCCCTGAGCAAGATGCTCTTGCTCGCCAGGGCAAGTTTGCTCGCGCCATCAAAGTAATTGGCGCCGGCCTGGGCAACCAGTCCGCTGGCCTGGCTGATCATCATGTTGGGGCCAATGGCCACCTGGCTCGGGGCATAGCCGGCGGTTTCACTATTGGCAAATTGAACCGCCTGGACGGCAGCGCTATTGAGCGCATCGGTGGCCGTGCCCGCAGGCGTTCCAGCGGGGGTTTCCAGGCGTTTGCCCGGGGGCGGCTTGGGGGCCTCTTCGGGCTTGGGAGGCGGGCTGGCCTCTTCTTTGGGCCCAGATGCAGGGGCCGCCGCTGCGGGAGCCGCCGCCTCTGCCGGAGCCGGAGGGCTAGGGGGCGTCGGGGGCGGTGTGCTGCTGAACAGATCCATCAATCCCATGATTTAGTCCTCCAGCAGGGGGGCATCAGCTTTTCTCGCCGATGGACATGATCATGGTGACCGCCTTGGAAATGACGGCACTGGAGATCTGATTCAGGGCCTGCTGGCTATGCACCGAATTCTGCAGCGCCAGCCCCGCTGAATGGCTCGCCATTTGGTACAGAGAGGCCAGGGCCTGGGCCGGGGCTTCACCCACCACATTGACGGTGTTTTGGGTGACGGCGTCGGTGATTTGGGAATTGACCGGGGTATTGTCTGCCATGTTGATTCCTATCCTATTCAGGGGTGGCGTGATGCGTGATTTTTAAGGGTGAGTTGGGCTGGGTGATGCAGGAAACGGAGTCGATTGGCCCATGAACGTCGTGGCCGGGCGTTTGTGAACGGGCTTGGGGGGCGTATTCAGCTGTTTGCGCAGCTTCTTGCGCAACAACTCCACCCGCTTACGGGCAAGGGCTTCGTTAATGCCCAGGGTGGCGGCAATCTGGGGATAGGGTTGATCCAGTTCGAATTTCAGCTCAAACAGCACACGCTGCTCGGGGGTGAGCTGTTCATGCAGCGCTTCGAGCTGGAGCACCGCTTGCTGGTATTCCAACAATTGTTCGGGGGAGGGCGCAAGGCTGACACTTTCGGGTAGATATTCATCCTCCACCATACAGTCCCGATCCATATAGCGGCTTTCCCGGCCCTGGCGCCGGGTGTTGTCCAGAAAGGCGTGATTGAGGGCCAGGAATAAAAAGCCCCCCAGGTTCTGCACCCGTTCGGGGGTGCGCTGCACATAAAGAAAAACTTTCAGGGCGGTATCCGAAAGCAGATCATCTGCTCGATACTTATCGCCTTTGCATAATAGGCGGGCCCGCCGTTGGAGTTTTCCGTGCATAGCCCGCCAAGTGCCCTCCAGCTGATCTGCCAGGGGTAGGCTGCTGTCGATCGATTGCGTTAGCGTGAGATTCATCCTGCCATCCTCAAAGTATGTAGGGGCAGGATCAGGCTTTTGTTTAGTGCATACAGTTACCCGCGTAACATCATTCGACTCAAACCGTTGATTCAGCCGAAATAGCAATACGGCGCAGTTTTTCCGAATTTTCGATTCGTAAAGAATTCCGGCGCGGGCGGATCAGCCCCTCGCGCTGCCACTGCTGCAGCAGGGTGTTGATGCGCGGTCGGCTGGCGTTCAGCATCGCCGCCAGAATGCTTTGATTGCCCGGTAGACTCACTTCCGGCTCATCCCCGTCCCGCATGTGGGTTAGCAGGTGGCGCGCCAGCCGGGCCTCAAGCCGATACAGACAGGATGACTCCATGAAGTCGCTCAGTCGGCCCAGGCGTTGGCTGATCTGTTGGTGTACTCGGCCCATGAAATTCGCATCATTTTGCAGGGGGGCAAAATGGCGCTGATGCAGCAGACAAAGCCGGCAATCCCGGCTCAATTGGGCGGTGAAATCCCGGTGCCGGGGCAGCAGCAAGGCGCACTCGCCCACCATGCCCCCGGCGGCTGTGTAGTCGATGATGACTTCTCGCCCGCCGGGCTCCACCAGCGAGTGATACACATGCCCAGCCTGCACAAAGGCCACAAAGTTTTCAGGGTCTCCCTTTACAAACAACATGCGCCCCGCATCGCGAGGCCAGGGGGTGAGGTGGTGTTCCAGGTGGCGTAACAGGCTGTCCGGCAAACCGCTGAACAGGGGCAGATCGACAATCGGCAAAGCAGGCATGGGCAAGGGTTCCGCAGGCAAGGGTTTGTCGGCTCAACTCTCGCGGAAACGCCCGTGAAAATACTTTGTGAATAGTCGTATTGGATTAATCTGGGTGCGGATAGATTCAGAAGTATTTGCCAAAAAAGCGCGTGTTTGTGCTTCTTGTTGATTTTTTGGTTTATCTCAATGGTATAAATTGGGCTTGCCTTGCATCCACAAGATGCATGTGGGAACAAAGAATTGGAAATGTGCATCTAAACCTCTGCAAACGCACCGACCCCAGTGCAAACCTTTGCTTACAGTATGGCCAAGGTTTGTGCAGAAATGTCTGAAGCTTTGTGGGTAGGATGTGGGTACTGTCTGAAACCCATCAGGAGATTTATTGTGCAAAAATACGTTAAAACCGCCGCCGCCGCTCTGCTGGCCCTTTCGCTGGGCGCTTGCGCCAATATGAACGCCCAACAAAAGAACACCGCCATCGGCGCCGCCGTGGGCGGCGTGGCCGGCTCCATCCTCACCGGCGGCTCGGCCGTTGGCACCGTCGGCGGCGCTGCCGTGGGTGGTGTGATTGGGAATCAGGTGAAGCGCTGATTGCCCTGCCTACGCAGAGCCTCCCTGCAGCTTGGAAGAGCATTGTGTGGGCGTCTGAGTTGGTTTGTTTTTCCCCGATGGGGAAATCGCTGCCCTGGTGATCCTGTTGAGCGTGGCGGGGGAGGGGGAATGAGTTGTTTGCAACGCCCAAACGCAAAAAAGCCAACCGTTCAAGGTTGGCTTTTTTGCTTGGCAGTCACGTAATTAACCCACATCACGTAAGCCGCCAGAATTCGGTGGAGCGGCGTCTGGTTTGGCTTGTCGGATAGCAGTATCGGTCAGGGGCATGACAGAAGTTCAGTCCCCGCTCGTAGTAGAAGGGCTCGACCGCGTAGTCCAGGAACATCAGCAACAGCAGGAAACGCTTGTTGCACGCTCTTGTAGTTGGTCAGGACGTCCCGTTGCAGACCCAGCAAGCGGGGATGATTTCCCGAACGGCGCGACAGTGATCGATACTTGAGTTCGGAGGCCTGTAGCTTCGGAAAATGTTCCTTGATCAGGCGTGCGGCGTCCTCATCGCTGATGGCCACGGCCGTCGCCCCCTGGAAATGCTGCTCGGGGTTGAGAAGATCGAATCCCGTATAGCCGCTCTCGTCGATCCGGAAGCACTCCATTCAGCTTTTCCCCGGCACGATGTTGACGCCGATGCGATCAGCCAGATCGAGCACCGCATCGTAAGCGTCCCCATCGTCCAGCAGGCTGCGTGAGTTGCCGTCCGGTCGAAGGGCTCCATCGGGGATGCGGTCGCCGAAAAGAATGACAGCGCGCGCTGAGTCGTCCTGCCTTGAGACCCAGGACAGCCCCTGCGCCTTCGGACATTGGAGATGGATCGCCTCCGCCCACTTGCGGGTGGCGGGATATTGTTCTTTCTCAGTGTCGATGAGCTGCTTACGCGTCACGCCCAGCTTACGCAGCGGCACGCTCGCCAGGTCGACGAGTTGAAGCTCCTGTTCGAGCTGGACGGTGGAATGCACCTGTTCGACCAGTTTGTCCTTGTCGAAGCTCTTGAAACCGGCGGTATGCGGGACGTCGTGGAAGACCGTCTCCATCAAGGCGCACTCCATCGTCGTGCCGCCGTACAGGGTGGGGATCGGCTTTCCATGTTCATCCTGAATCGGACTGAAACGCGCATTGCCATGTGCGCCCGGGTTGAACTGGTCAGCCTGATATTTGCTCTGATGCACACGATGCAGCACCTCGCCCTGCGCGAGCGAGGTGAACGTGACATGGCGCATGTCTGGAGGGGCTGGCGTGCTGGAAGACGCCTCGCCGGCAGGGGGCGACGGGTCTGTGCCGCCCGCCGGCTTGGCACTTCGCTTAGCCATGGGCGATCTCCTGAATCTCGTCC